>CAMWZB010000237.1 GCA_947178655.1 uncultured Porphyromonadaceae bacterium | reverse complement strand
GATCTGCACCCACCCGTCGGTCAGCGGTATGTCCTGAAAGTCAACGAATCCGGCCGCCACGCCGGGGATTGGGCGAGAGTTGTTGCTTCGGGTGAGGTCGCCTGACGACAGATTGCCGTCCACGATGAGCGAGTGACGCTCCTTCATGCCTGCGAGCAGGTATACGCCCCGGTACTTCACCTCGCCGTACAGCTGCTGGAGGCGTATCGGAGCCTGCCGGACACCATGGCGTCCCATCGTCAGGCTCGCAGCGTCATAGCGGTCATATTCGGCAGCTGAGCCGTATCCGGCCATGTACTCTGCTCCGGCACCCCAGCTGAATCGCTTCCGGAGGTCGGTGCGCTTCTCAATGCGTCCGTCATTCCATATGCCCGAGGCGCCGGTGATGCGACCGTAGTTCCATGACCCAATCATGTACGGAGCATGGGCGCCCGTGGAGGCGTTGGCGGTCAGCGACACTTCGTACTCGAGCTCTACGGGGTCGGATGCGTGCACCGGACATAGCCAGGCAGACAGCGCAAGGGCGGCGGCTATTCGTTTCATCATCATTCGAGTATTATTTTGCCGAAGCACTCCGGACGATGGAAGTCAGGGCGTGTCGATTCGATGGGGAAAAGGGTCTGATAGTACGGCGTCTGTGCTCCTCCGGCACAGCTGTAGAAGTTGCCGCGCAGTTCAGTGCCGGAGCATGGCGTGATTTCGAGGAGGCTCCACGGGACAAACATCAGCACCGACCAGTTACATTCTCCGTCGCGTTCGCCGAAAGTCTCGCGTTCGGGCAGAGTAGTGTATATTTCGATCAGGCCAAGTTGGTCGGGAGTGAGGCGTGTGCTGTGCTGCCGGTCCATGCGCCTTGACGAACTGACGGCACCGATGCAGTTGGCTTCGATGTTGAAGTACTCCTTGCCTGCGACCGGCTGAATGAACGCCTCCACGCAGCAGTCGTCGCTGACCATCGACTGGTCTTTGTCATGCAGGGCCACCGTCGAGTGCGTGCACACGTCGAAGAGCAGATAAAGTCCTGCTGCCGTCCAAGCTCCGTGCAGCATCGTCGGCACCTTCCGCGGGTAGGCCGCCGGCCAGTTCAGAAGTTCTATTCCGGCGCCGGCACTCGATTCTCTGAGGGCGAGAGCGGTTTCTTCGAAATCTGTCATTTGGTCAAGAGAGTCCAGACGAGGCAGGCGCAGTATATCGTTTTTCATCTTTCAGAGATTGGTTTGTCAGGATTGTAATATGTCTATCAGAGCCATCACGAGTCCGGCAGCGGCCATCAGCATGAGTAGCGACCCTATAATGCGGTTGATGAGCTTGAGCGATCGCACGTTGATGCGTCTGCCGAGACGGTGCACGAGCGTAGTCACGCCCCACCACCACAGCAGAGCCCCTCCGAGTATCGTCGCATACGCAAGTATATAGTGGAAGAAGAGGTATTCCGGCAGTATGAAGTTGAACCGTGCGAACAGTCCTATGATGAAGAATAGAATCAGCGGATTTGATACTGTCAGCAGGAATCCGGTGACTAAGTCGCTCCAGTAGTTGTTGGCGTTCACGTCAGGAGTGGTCAGAGATCTGGTGGGATTTTTCCTGAGGAGATAGTATGCGAATGCTGCAATCACGAAACTTCCCAATATCTGGATGACAAGTTTGTGAGCGTCAAGAAAGTCAGAGATGAAACTCAGACAGAATCCCGTCATTAGACAGTAGATGAGATCGCTCAGCGAAGCTCCCATACCGGTGAAGAACCCGGGCCATCGGCCCTTGCCGAGCGTGCGCTGAATCACCAACATGCCTATCGGCCCCATAGGAGCCGAAATCAGGATGCCGATGGCGACACCGCGGGGCAATATGTACAGTAATTCATCCATGCTTATCGAATTAACAAGCAAAAGTAGTGAAAAATCATCGGAACGCAGCAATAGCGCCTCTATTATTTTTCCGCCTTTGTAAATTTTTATGTACCTTTGCACTCTGAAAAACATTTGCCCCATGATAGAAAGAATCAAGGAATTACGCGCCGAGCTTGAAGCTCTTTCAGCCGCCAATGAGCAGGAAGTAGAGGCTCTGCGTATAAAATATCTCAGTAAGAAAGGCGCAGTCAGCGCTTTGATGAACGATTTCAGAAGTGTGCCGGCCGATCAGAAACGAGAGGTCGGACAGGCTATAAACGAGTTGAAGAACTTCGCCACCGAGCGTATCAACTCTCTCCGCGAAGAGGCATCGTCGCACAGTGCCGATGCGTCGTCGCTTGACCTGACCCGTACGGCCGCACCTGTGCGACTCGGCACCCGCCATCCGCTCTCACTGGTGCGCGAGCAGATTATCGACATCTTCCGCCGCCTTGGATTCACCATCGCCGAAGGTCCGGAGATAGAGGATGACTGGCATGTGTTCGAGTCGCTGAACTTCGCTCCTGACCATCCTGCGCGCGATATGCAGGATACGTTCTTCATCACCCGTCAGCCCGATGGGCTCCTGCGCACGCACACCTCGTCGGTGCAGACC
>CAMWZB010000236.1 GCA_947178655.1 uncultured Porphyromonadaceae bacterium | reverse complement strand
GTCCTGATGTTCATCCCGCACGAAGGCGCATTTCTGGCTGCCATGGACCTTGATCCGAAACTGTGGGAAGCAGCCTTTGACAGCCGCGTACTCGTCATATCGCCGGCTCACCTCATGTCGATAGTGAAGCTCATCGAGCAGATGTGGAGGCATGACAAGCAAAACCGGAATGCCATGGCCATTGCAGAAGAAGCAGGACGCATGCTTGACAAGTTCAGATCATTCCTCGAGGATATGGACAAAATCGAGCGCTCGCTCATCACTGCCGGGCAGGCCTGGAACGATGCGTTCCGCAAACTGTCCGCCGGCCCGGGCAACCTGATTTCCCGCAGTGAAAAACTGCGCACACTCGGTGCCAAGGTCAAAAAAGCACTTCCCTCGCGATACACCGCCGAAGAAGACTCTGAATAATCTGCATACAGCATAAAAAACAACACTCTCCGCTGATAAACTTTCTTTTTCGTGTGTTATAATAGTCAAAAGACTATTTGTTTATGACACACAAATCATCACTATGCTCTGCAGCAGCGGCTGTCGGACTTATATTATCACCGGGATTGTCGCTGTCGGCATCCGAACACGGACAGCCATCCTACCTTAAGTATCCTCTCCCGTCGCAATGGCCGCAGGACAGCGTCATGAACGCCGGAAAAACGGCCCTGCCGGACGAGGACTGGTGGCGCTCCTTCGACGACCCTATGCTGGACTCCCTCATAGCCTTGGGCGAACGCAACAACTACGACGTGAGCATGGCTGCACACCGAATCGAAATCTCCCGCGCCGCCATTCGCCAGGCTCAAAGCGCCTACTATCCGCAGATTGGCATCAATCTGGGATGGACTCGCGAGCGCCAGTCAGGCAGCATCGCAAGTCCCGGCGGAACAGCGACGGTGACGTCGTGGTTCGGAGCATCGGCCTCGATGAGCTGGGAAGTCGACGTATTCGGAAAAATCCGTGCTCAAGTCAATAAAAGCAAACAAAGCGCCAGAGTGACGGCCGCCGAATACCGCGGGGCCATGCTGACTCTCGAGGCCGAAATAGCGACTTCGTACATATCTCTGCTCGTCGACCGCGCCCAGCTGGCAGTAGCTCAAGAGCACAGCAAGAATCAGCTTCACATTCTCGACATCACAGAGACACGCCACCGTACGGGACTTGTCTCAGGGCTCGACGTATCTCAGGCAAAGACACTGTACTACAGCACCGTATCATCTATACCGCTGCTCGAAGCCTCGATTGAGGCGCTATACAATTCTCTTGCTGTCCTCTGTGGTGTGCCACGAAGCGAACTGCCCGCATCGCTCTTCGACGAGCATCCCATCCCGTCGCACTATAATCTGGCTGCCACAGGAGCGCCCATAGAGGTGATACGCAACCGGCCCGACGTCGTGCAGGCTGAACGCAGCATTGATGTGGCAGCCGCCGGACTGGGAATCGCCCACAGCGCATATCTGCCGTCGCTGAGCGTGAGCGCGTCAGCCGGGACTCAGGCACACCGCTTCGGCGACCTCTTCAGCCGACAGAGCATCGGATACACTATAGCTCCTACGCTGTCATGGACGCTCTTTGACGGTCTCGCACGCCACGCGGCATCAGTCGAGGCTCGAGAAGCCATGCGGCTGGAGGTCGACAACTACAACCTCACCGTGCAGACTGCCATCGAAGAAGTGAACAACGCCATGGCCCGATACTCCGCCACGCTCAAGTACATCGACAGTATAGAAAAAGTGGTGGATAACAGCAGCGAAGCCGTACGCCTATCACTCGACCAATACAAACAGGGATTGTGCGACTTCTACAACGTGGTCGAAGCCCAACTCACATATCTGACTTACCAGAACAGCCTCGCCGCCGGACGGGGGCAGGCGCTGACTTCATTGATAGACTTATACAAAGCACTCGGAGGCTCTTGCTCCACAAGCAACTACGACTATGAGAATTAACACACACCAGATGCCGGCGATGGCCGCCGTGCTGTTATTGAGCGTAACGGCTGTATCATGCGGAAAACACGAGACTGACTCCGGACACGAAGCCTTTCCGGTGTCGGTTGCGACACCGGAAATAGACTCAGTGCTCATTCACCGTTCCTATCCCGGCATCCTGATTGCCAACAGGGAAGTGCAACTGATGGCGCGTGTCGACGGATACCTGAAGTCGAAGAACTACAATTCCGGCGATCTCGTCAAGGAAGGGACTGTACTATTCAGGATTGAGGACACCAACTATCGCGATCAGGTCCAGCAGGCAGAGGCAGCCCTGAGCACCGCCGAAGCCAACCTGCAGTATGCCTCCTCGCGCTATTCAGCCATGGTCGAGGCACTCAAAGGCGACGCCGTCAGCGAGATGGAAGTGCAGCAGGCCAAAAGCACGCTTGTCCAGTGCGAGGCTGCCGTGAAGCAGTCGCGCGCCGCTCTCGAGACGGCACGCACGCAACTGTCATACTGTACAGTTACGGCGCCATTCACCGGACATATCAGTTCGGCGAATCACGATGTCGGGTCGTATCTGAAC
>CAMWZB010000235.1 GCA_947178655.1 uncultured Porphyromonadaceae bacterium | reverse complement strand
TCCCCAGCGAGCGAACCGGTATTTGTCGCGGACGAAGGCTGCCGCATAGCGGTGTTCGTCAAGGCAGCGCCTGCGCGTGAGCGAACTGATGATGGCATCGCTGTCATCATCCCCGATGCCCCATGACGACAGTTTGCGCCGTAGTTCGTATTCGCATCGTTCGGCTCGCGCACAGAGTTCCTCGCAGCGTATCAGTGCCGCTTCGGGTCTGATTTCTTTTTTCTTCAGTCGGCTGAACATACGGCTCTCACATATCGGTACTTCCCGCGGAAGTCGCGGTATGCTTCTGCTTCGGCGTAGCCACGGTCTTTCAGCATGTTCACGACTTCGGCGTGATAGAGTGCGTTTATCTCGAACCACAGCGTGCCTCCGGGTTTCAGCGCGGAGAGTGCGTATCCGGCGATGGCTGTGTAGAACAACAGCGGATCGTCGTCGGGCACGAACAGGGCCTGTGCCGGTTCGTGGTCAAGGACCCGAGAATCCATTTCGGCGGCTTCGCGACGGCATATGTACGGAGGGTTGCTCACGATGATGTCGAAGGAGCGGCTGCTGTCAGGAGCGGCCTTGAGGATGTCAGTCAGGCGGAAATCTACAGTGACACCAAGCGACTCCGCATTTGCGCGGGCCACCTCGAGAGCGTCTTTCGAAATGTCGAATGCAGTCACCGAACTGAATGGCAGCGCTCTGGCCAGCGATATGGCTATGCATCCGGAGCCTGTGCCGATGTCAAGTATGCGAAGGTCGCTGCGACCGCCGTATTCTTTGCAGATCATGTCGATGAGTCCGGCGGTTTCGGGTCGCGGAATGAGTACGGCCGGCGTGACGCGGAAGTCATTGCCCATGAAGCGCGCTTTTCCTACGGCATACTGCACCGGCTCGCCGCTGACAACGCGGTCGACGACCCGGCCGATTTTTTCGGCCGTGAAAGGGAGTATGTCGCGGTCGCCGTTCATGAATAGATATTTCCGGTCATATCCGGCAGTATCCTCGAATATTATCCGCGCGGCGGCATCGCCCTCGTCAGATCCGAGAGCATGCTGAAGGCGCTGCCGCTGGAGTCGGAAAGTCTCGTCAACAGTACTCATTGCCGGTCATCGTTGATGGCTTCGTAGAGGAAGGCGTCGTCATCGTCGGTCTCGTCGTCATCATCTTCGGGGTCGTGGTCAACTGTCTCGACGATGTCAGCGTCATCCCAGTCGATATCGTCGGCCCAGGCCTCGGGGCTGATGCGACGGAGGTCTTCGGCTTCTTCGTCGGTTTCGTCGGGGGTATACTCTAATATGAAGTCGTCCTCTTCGCGCACACGGTGATGACCGTCGAGCGGACGATGTATGATGTCAGGAGAGTCGATGCGGTTGCGGTCGTCGGTTATTGCCGTCCATAGCATGTCTTTCAGTTTGTCTATGCCATAGCCGCTGACTGCCGAGATGAAAACATGCGGAATGCCTTCGGGAAGAGTTTTTTCGATTTCGTCCCGGAGCTCGTCGTCGAGGAGGTCGGATTTGGATATGGCCAGGACGCGCTCTTTGTCCATAAGCTGCGGGTTGAACTTCTCCAGCTCTCCGAGCAGGATGCTGTATTCGTTCGCTATGTCGTCGGCATCGGCCGGCACCATGAAGAGCAGTACGGCGTTGCGCTCGATGTGGCGGAGGAATCGCAGCCCGAGCCCTTTGCCTTCGCTGGCGCCTTCGATGATGCCCGGAATGTCGGCCATGACGAACGAGCGGCTGTCGCGGTACGAGACAATGCCGAGCTGAGGCTCCATCGTGGTGAAGGGGTAGTCGGCGATTTTAGGCTCTGCGGCCGACACAGCGGAGAGCAGCGTCGACTTTCCGGCGTTCGGGAATCCGACGAGTCCGACGTCGGCGAGCATCTTCAGCTCAAGGATGACCGAGCGCTCTATGGCCGGTTCGCCGGGCTGGGCGTAGCGAGGGGTGCGGTTGGTAGAACTCTTGAAATTCCAGTTTCCGAGTCCGCCTCGACCTCCTTTGAGCAGCTTCACTTCCTGTCCGTCGTCGGTCACTTCGGTGAGGTATTCGCCTGTCTCGGCGTCAAAGACGACAGTTCCGCACGGAACGTCAACGGTGACGTCCTCTCCGTCTTTGCCGGAGCTGCGGCCGGCCGACCCTGAGCCTCCGTTTCCGGCGAAAATGTGGCGTCGGTATTTGAGCGGGAGCAGAGTCCACATGTTGCGGTTTCCGCGGAGTATGATGTGTCCACCCCGGCCTCCGTCGCCTCCGTCAGGGCCGCCTTTTGGTACGTACTTGGCCCTGTAGAAGTGGCAGGCGCCGGCACCGCCCTTACCCGAGCGGCAGAGTATCTTTACGTAGTCTATGAAGTTTGAGTCAGTCATATCTGAGAGTGTGTTTTTGTCAATTATATGTAATTATAAACATCCGAGGGACGTTTTTTGTGCTCCTGCAGTGTCAGCGGGTGCTGTTCATGGAGTTGTGGTGCCTGATGAGTTCGCCTGCCTGCCTGAAGTCGACAGGTGAGCCCACGTCGATCCATGTGCC
>CAMWZB010000234.1 GCA_947178655.1 uncultured Porphyromonadaceae bacterium | reverse complement strand
TAACATCGACCTCTCCAGCCGTCGGGCCAAGTCAGTCATCGATTATCTCATCTCCGTCGGTATCGAACCTGACAGACTTCAGAGTCAGGGCTACGGCAAGTCGCGTCCGAAGACCATAACGAAGAAACTCAACCGCGAGTATCCACAGTTCCCCGAAGGGACGGTGCTGTCCGAAGAGTTTATAGAAACTCTGACACCCGAGGACCAGAATGCGGCCGACCAGATTAACCGCCGCACGGAATTCCAGGTACTTTCGATTGACTACCGGATGTTCTGATGCGATTCCGTACAGAGATAGAGCGACAGCCACAGTCGCTGAAAATCGACCATTCCACACCCTTGCTTCTGCTGGGGTCGTGCTTCACAGACGAAGTGGGCTCGCGTCTCGAGCGTGACGGATTCGACGTGATGCGCAATCCGTTCGGCCCGTTGTACAATCCGGCATCAATCGGCCGGTGCATATCGCGAGCGCTCGAAAGGCGCCTCTACACCACTGCCGACCTGACCGAAGGTCCGCACGGGCTACACTGCCTCGACTATGCCTCGCGGTATAGCGGCAACGACACAGAAGCTCTGCTTCAGCAGATCAACAATACACTCGAAAGCGTATCTGACATGCTTTCACGCCGACCTATAGTGATTCTCACACTCGGGTCGTCATATGTATTCGAGTTGAAAGACACAGGCCGCATAGTGGGAAACTGCCACAAATTTCCGTCAGACCGCTTCACGCGGCGCAGACTCACGACCGACGAGTGTGCGCGGATACTCGAAGGCACCGTGACGAAGCTCCATGATGCGGGCATCGACGATGTGATACTTACGGTCAGTCCCATTCGTCACCTCGCCGACGGCCTGCACGGCAACGTTCTGAGCAAGAGTACACTTCAACTTGCGGCCGACAGCATCACCGGCAGCCGCTGCCACTACTTCCCGTCATACGAAATAATGCTCGACGACCTTCGCGACTATCGTTTCTATGCATCCGACATGAAACATCCGTCGGAAGTAGCTGTTGACTACATATACGAAGTATTTTCTGAATACTACTTTACAAAATCAACCGTCGCGGCAGCCCGAGAGGCTCGAAGCCGCGCATTGGCGGCTCAGCACCGCCCGATATTATGAGCAATATTGAAGATTTCTACCACGAACTCTCCCGATACGGACACCTTGTCACAGACAGCCGTTCTGTATATGAACCTCAGGATACAGTGTTCGCCGCCATACGGACTGACATAGGCGACGGTCACCGCTACATCGCAGACCTCTACGCCCGCGGCGTACGGGCCTTCATAGTCGAAGAACGGCCGGAAGGATTCGACGACGCTCTCTTTGTCACGGTCAGCAACGCCCCCGAGGCACTCCGCGAAATCGCGCGGATGCGAATGGCCGACCGCAGAGGAGGCATAATCGTGACCGGCAGTACAGGTAAAACTACCGTCAAGGAACTCCTCTATACAGCACTCATATCACGAGAGAATGTGCGTCGCAGTCCGCGCAGCTGGAATTCCGGCATCGGTGTGCCTCTTGCCATCTGGGACATGACTGCACAGGACAACGGCGACATTCGCCACTACATCACGGAAGTCGGAATCGATGCTCCCGGACAGGGCATGCTTCAGGCTCAGACGCTCGGCCCGTCGCACGATATCGCAGTGATAACTCCGATAACCGACGAGCACGACGAAGCCTTCGCAAACCATGACGAAAAAATACGCGAAAAACTTGACATTGCCTCCGGATGCCGCGTGATAATATATGCTGACACCGACCCGGCTTTAGGCCGTCTTATCGGCGAACTACGCCCTGATGCGTTGGCGATTCCCGTAGATAATGCTGACGGCGCGTGGCCGACCATCTTTCACGCACTCGCAGCACGCGTTTTGGCCGAACTGGGCTATACCGATACGTCAGATGTGGCGCATCTCGGCATCGCCAACAAACGGCGCGAGATTGCCGCCGGCAGCTTCGGCAACACGGTTTTCCGTGACTACTTCACGCCTGACTTCCGTTCGCTATCCGACGCCCTCGACTTCATGCGCCGCCATGCCACACCGACACGCAAGAAAGCACTGATCGCAGGCCGGATACTCGACGGAGGAGCAGATGCGCAGGCGCGTATCGCCGAACTTGCGGCGAAGTTCGGAATTGATACCATAGCAACAATCGACACAGAGTTGCTCGAACGCATACACCTCGGCGACACATTCCGCGACATGCAGATACTGCTTTTCGGCATACCTGACGCGACCTTCTCGCAGGTAGCCGAGGCTCTCGAAAGCGCCGGCCACGAAACGACACTTGAAGTCGATCTCGACGCACTGGCTCACAACTATAATTACTACCGCAGCCTCGTGCCGGCCGGAACCGACATCGTGGCCATGGTCAAGGCCTCGGCCTATGGTGTCGGATCAATCGAAGTCGGAAAGACGCTCCAGAGCCTTGGAGCAGCCTACCTCGCAGTTGCTGTTATTGAAGAAGGCATCGCCCTCCGCGAGGCAGGCATCACTATGCC
>CAMWZB010000233.1 GCA_947178655.1 uncultured Porphyromonadaceae bacterium | reverse complement strand
CCCGTATTGCCGAAAGTGTCCGTATGGCCGCCAGACGTTCCTCTGAATCAGAGTCCTGACGACTTTGCCGGAGACTGTCCGTCCGATAAGTGCTCCCCAAGCCAATTTTACAAGGGGCCCGGAGCAAAAGCCTCGGACGAAGTCCGGGACTTCATCCGAGGCTTTTGCTCCGGCAGATAAGTGCGTGCGGAATGTCGTACGGATATCGCGCCGGTGAGTGTCAGCTATGGTTTATTGGGCCTGTTGGGCGCTCATGATGATTGAAGCTCGGTTGGCAGGGCTGACGATGCGGCGTCCGAAGTCAGCTACGGTCTGAGGGGTTATACGGTTCACTTCTTCATCATATGTCGTTTCCATGTCCATGCCGTCGCGCAGATAGCTCTTTATGATTCGGAGCCAATATGCGTTGTCGACTTTGGCCTCTGCATGATTCTTGATGAGGTATTCGCGTATTGCGGCGACTTCCTCGTCGGTTATGTTGGCCTGATCGCAGAGTCGGTAGATTGTCTGATGGACGATGTCCAGTGTCTCGAATTCCTTTCCGGGCGTAACTTTGATGTTGGACGGCATCATGATCTGCGCTCCTTCACCGGCGGAGATATTGTAGTTGATGGCACAATGAGTGCGAGAGGAGTAAGTCCAGCCGCGCTTTTCGCGAAGGTCGTCCCGGAGACGGTTCCGGAGTATGTTTCCGAACACTGTCGCATTGAGGATGTCGGGGAGGTTGTACTCAGCCGGCCCGCTGAGGAAAGTATAGACATTGGCCTGCGGATTGGCCATCTTCTGCGAGAAACGGAGGTCGTAGCTGTAGGGAGTGTACTTGTAGCCGAAGTCACGGGCTTCTTCAACACGTCCGGAAGAGGGCAGGGTGGCAACATAGCGCGAGAGGCACATCTCGAGCGAATCGGGATTGAAGTCACCGACAATCATGAATGTGAAGTCGCCCATGTCACCGTATCGGTCGCGGAATGTGTCGAAAGCAGTGGCCATGTCGATGTGGTCGACTGATTCGGGTGTCTGACGTGCTGCCAGAGGGTGGCGGTTGTAAATGGTATAATGTATGGAGTCGCCCATAGCCTGTGCCGGATTGACCTTACGGCGCTGGACCAGCAGACGCTGTGCTTCGACGAAGTTGTGGAAGGCTGCGCTGTCGGGTTCGGAGGAGGTAGCCCGGATGTACATGAGCTGGAAGGCGTCTTCCATGTCGCGCGGTGTGGTTGCGATTTCAAGCCCTTCTTCGGTATTTCCTATGCTGAAGGACACTTTTACGTCTTTATCAGCGAGAATATTGCGAATCTCGGACTGCGAGAGGCCTCCGGCTTTCATCTCGGTCATGAGTTCGTTGACGCAGCGGAGTGTGGGCACTTTCTCGTCGGTATATGCGATGGAGAGGCCGCCGGGGCTGTATGCACGCACGTATATCTGGTCATTCTTGAAGTCAGTACGCTTGGCCACGACCTTGATGCCGTTTGACAGGCTGTAGCTGCGCGCTCCCAGGACAGGGATAGTGTCGGATGCGATGATGCTGCCTCCGGAGGGGACTGCTGTCATCAGATGCTCGGCATGGACAGGCATGGTGAATGGGTCGAATTGTGTTGTTCGTGTAGCTTCGAACCGGTCGGCAAGAGTTTTCTCGACTTCCTTGTCCGAACGTCCGTCGGCAGGACGGTAGTAGAGGATGACCGAACCTGCGGGTGCATCGCCTGCGGCTGATTTGAGATATGCCACGACATCGTCAGAGGTCACTTTGGCCGCTTCGGCACGAAGCATGTCAAGATAGTCGTTGGTCTCGACGGTGTTGCCGCCGTCAAGGAAGTGACGCACGATGGTGCGGGCAAGATAGCTGTTGTTGGGGTTGGAACTGTGCTTTTCCATGGCATCGACGCTGCCGAGGAATGATTTACGGGCTTTGGCGAGTTCGGCGTCGGAAAATCCGTGCTGTATGGCACGTACTACTTCGCCGTACCACGTGGCTACGGCATCTGTCTCGCGTCCGGCGCGGACTGTGCCTCGGAGAGTCAGAACCGGCTCGCCGCGGGCCATCAGGTATTTGACCTCGCCTATGCCGAGGTTGGAGTGCGGACAGTCGGCGGAATTCTCGATAGGTTCAAACCGGTTTGCCAGCAGAGAGCCGGCGAAGTCGCTGACGGCCTTGTAGTGAGCGCTTTCGTCAAGGTCGTCGGGCGTCTGAGGGAGTCGGAAGAATAGTGACAGCTGACCGACGCCCTGCTCTGAATCGCTCTCCACTACGCATGTCAGGCGGTCGGCTACGGGCACTTCTTCGAGTTCGGCTTTCGACGAGCCTTTGATGCGGGAGGCCGGCATGGCCCCGAACATGCCTTTGATGACCTGCTCGGTGCGGTCTACATCGACATCACCCACGACGATGACTGCCTGGTTGACAGGAATGTACCATTTGTTGTAGAAACTGCACAGCGTCGCCGGCTTGAAGTTCTCCACGACGCTCATCAGACCGATGGGAAGGCGTTCGCCATAGGCGGTTCCGCCATATAGCTTAGGAG
>CAMWZB010000232.1 GCA_947178655.1 uncultured Porphyromonadaceae bacterium | reverse complement strand
ATTTCATCGACAGCAATCCGCTCGTCTGGGTGAGTCTGGCTTTCTTAGTCACAGGGCTCCTCGCATGGGCGCGGCTCTACCTGAAGCACCATACGGTGATGCAGGTCTGCGCCGGCGCGCTCCTGTCGTTCGGTATTGAGTCAGGAATGCTCTGCCTGTTTTGCAACGCATAATCATCTACGACAAAAAAACTTCAACGCAAACCAATCACTATGTGCACAGTAAGCATAATCATGGGAAGCACTTCCGACCTGCCGGTGATGCGCAAAGCCGCCGACTTCCTTGAACAGATGGAAGTGCCTTTTGAAATGCACGCCCTCAGTGCCCACCGCACCCCTGCCGCAGTCGAGCGCTTCGCCACCGGTGCAGCCGGACGAGGCGTGAAAGTAATTATAGCTGCTGCCGGCATGGCCGCAGCCCTTCCGGGAGTCATCTCGGCGCTCACTCCGCTGCCCGTCATAGGCGTCCCCGTAGCCTCGACCCTCGACGGCATGGACGCCCTGCTCTCAATAGTCCAGATGCCTTCGGGCATCCCGACTGCCACCGTCGGCATCAACGCCGCGCTGAACGCCGCTGTACTGGCGGTTCGCATACTGGCACTGTCTGATGCCGAAGTGGCAAAGCGCTACTCCGCGTATTGCGACGGGCTGTCGGCCAAAGTGGAAAAGGCAGATGCCGAACTGGCTGCTATCTCCGACTATAAATTTAAAACGAACTGATGACTGAAGACTTCCGCGAAAAAGCCATGGCTGCCCGACGGCACGTCACACAGACTCATGTGGGGCGCCTCACCATAGGAGCTCCGGCGCCTGTTGTAGTACAGTCCATGACTACAACTCCGACTCTTGACACCGAGGCTTCTGTACGGCAGACCGAGTCGATTGCCGCTGCAGGCGCGCAGCTTGTGCGGCTGACAGCTCAAGGAGTGAGCCATGCAGCAAATCTGGCCAACATCAAGGCCGGACTGACGAGCAGAGGATGCGATGTGCCGCTGGTGGCTGACATACACTTCAATCCCGCGGCAGCATTCGAGGCGGCGCTCCATGTGGAGAAAGTGCGTGTCAATCCCGGCAACTTCTTCGACCCGGGCCGCAAGTTCATGAAGATGGAGTTCACCGATGAGGAGTATGCCGCCGAGCTGGAAGGTATCCGCGCGAAATTCATCCCGTTCCTGAACCTGTGTCGAGAGAACGGGACTGCCATCCGGATAGGTGTGAACCACGGGTCACTGTCTGACCGCATCATGAGCCGCTTCGGCGACGGTGCCGACGGAATGGTCGAATCCGCGCTCGAATTCCTGCGCATATGCCGCGACGAGCACTTTGATGATGTCGTGGTATCCATCAAAGCATCCGATGTGCCGGTGATGACTGACACCGTGCGGCTGCTCGTGGCGAAGATGGAAGCCGAAGGCATGGCATATCCGCTCCACCTTGGTGTCACCGAGGCAGGAAACGCTCTCGACGGACGCATCAAGTCGGCCGTCGGAATCGGCTCGCTACTCGCCGACGGCATCGGTGACACCATACGCGTGTCGCTGAGCGAGAATCCTGAGAATGAAGTGCCGGTGGCTCATCAGATTATCCGTCACTGCATGGAAGAACTTGCGCTCTCGGACGCACCTGTTCGCGGACGCAGTGCCGGGCGCAGGCTCAGCCGGGAAGCGAACGGTATCGGCGGACTCTCGCCGACAGCCATACTCGGTGACACAATCGGCACGAACAAAGAAGGTGTCATATATGTAACGGCAGATAAGCCGGGCCGTATCGAAGCATACCGCAGAGCCATCAGAGCCGCCGCCGACACGCCTGTGGTGACAGTCGTGTCATACCCCGACATAACCGACAAGGACGAGCTGATTGTAGCGGCTGCAATCGATTTAGGCAGCTTGCTGCTCGAAGGCTACCGCGATGGCATCGGCATAATATCGCCTCTGCTGAACCGCGATGAAACCACAGACCTCTGCCGCAGAATAATCCAGTCAGCCGGACTGGCGCGCTATCAGGCCGAAATCGTGGCATGTCCCGGATGTGGCCGCACCCTCTACGACCTCCCCGAAGCTCTTGAGAAAGTGAAGGAGGCCTGCCTACATCTGAAACATCTGAAGATAGCCGTCATGGGCTGCATCGTGAACGGCCCCGGCGAAATGTCAGGAGCTGACTACGGATACGTCGGTGCGGGACCGGGCAATATCAGCCTGTACCGCGGCATCGAGTGCGTATATAAGAACATTCCGAGGGAAGAAGCGCTCGACAGGCTGATTGACATCATCAAGGCCGACGGCAGATGGATAGAGAAAGGAGACGCCAAGTGAGAACGGCCGAACCGACTGTGACGTATCTCGACGGCGGTCTGAGACTGGTGCATATTCACCGGCGTACGTCGAATGCCGGAATTTTCGGAATCGCCGTACGCGCAGGCAGCGCTGACGAACGTCCCGGAGAAGAAGGGCTCGCACACTTTGTCGAGCACACCATCTTCAAGGGTACGCGCAAGCGCTCCTCATGGCATATCATCAACAGGATGGA
>CAMWZB010000231.1 GCA_947178655.1 uncultured Porphyromonadaceae bacterium | reverse complement strand
CCGACGGGTGGGTGCAGATCGACGGCGAGATAATGTACGGACGATTCTCCGACAGCCGCTTCCGCGAAAAGACATTCAGCTACTATACCGGAGAGCTCTGGACCGACAACTGGTACACTTACAAGCGGTGCTACTTCCGCACCAAGCCATCGATGCCCTTCTCTGTGACTGTGGGCATGCAGACGGCCGGAGAGTTCGCCGGACGAAGACGCAACTACTATAAGGGCGAACTTAAGAGCGACACTCGGCGTCCTTTCAAACTGAAAGACATTTTTGAGATGTTCTTCCCCATGGAAGGGAGCGGAGAGGACTACTACAAAGGCAATTCCCTCGGCTCGTGGGACTTTAAGGCCCGCTACAATTTCAGCAACGGGTCGACTCTCTCGGCATACTTCGAATGGCCGTGGGAAGACGGCTCAGGCATAGGAAAGGCCACCGGATGGGACGGCCTTTGGGGCTTGCAGTACGACTTCGGAAGTCACGGCGCAACGGTGTCGAAGATATTATTCGAGTACTTTGACTTCACGAACCAGTCAGGCCCGATACACTGGGCGCCGGGCGACTTCCCCGGCACCGACATTACGAACTCTGCCACCGGCGGCGACAGCTACTATGACAACGTATTCTATGGCCCGTACTGCAACTACGGCATGTCGATAGGCACGCCGTTTGTGGTGTCGCCGCTGTACAACAGCGACGGAGTCCAGATGTTCGTCCACAGCCGTGCTCGCGGATTCCACGCCGCCGTTGAGGGCTCGCTTCATCCGGGATTCGATTACCGTGCCAAGCTGAGCTATCAGCAGGCAGGCGGCACAGGGCGCATACCGGCGCCGCGGCGACTGTCGGATACATCGGCATCGGTGGCCGTGCACTGGCGTCCGATGGCCGATGAGCCGGGGTTCAGGCTGACGGCTCAGGCGGCCTTCGACGCAGGCCGCCTGCGCGGCAATAACTTCGGAGCACTTATCGGCATTTCCTATACGGGTTTATTAAATATCGGGAAGTGATGAAAAGACTTGCATATATCACAGCCCTGGCGGCTGCCATGACATTGACCACTGCATCCTGCACGCAGAACAACGGACACATAGGCCCCGTATTCGGCTCCTGGTCGCTACAGTCTATGACCGTAGACGGAACCGATGTGCCGCTCCCGGCGGGCGCCGTAAGCGCCACTATGAGCTTCCAGACTGACGTCGTGCGGTTCAACCTCACATATGAATACAGCCACACGCTCGAATCATTCGCCACTTGGTCAAAGACGGGCGACATCATGACCTTCGACTTCAGGCATCACGACGACGTGACTGCCGAAGGCACCGGAATGTACGCCCCACCCGAGTGGCTGCACTTCGAGGCTCTGCAGGAGAACGCCACAGTGACCGAACTGAACGGAAAGCACTTCGACTTCGTCCGCACCGACGACGAAGGTCATAAATACATCTATAAATTCGACCGAACATGGTGACAGACATCAATACACCGATCCGCACGGCTCTCGTCACGGGCGCCGACGGCTTCATAGGCTCGCACCTCACAGAGGCTCTGCTGGCCAAGGGCTACAGAGTGAAAGCGCTGGCCCAGTACAACTCGTTCAACAACTGGGGATGGCTCGAGGACGTGGCTCCATCGGAGCGTCTGACAGTCATCACGGGCGATGTCAGAGACCCCAACTTCTGCCGGGTGGCCGCCGAAGGAACGGACGTCATATTCCACCTTGCGGCGCTCATAGCAATCCCATACAGCTACATCGCTCCTGACAGCTACGTAGACACCAACATCAAAGGCACTCTGAACATATGCCAGGCAGCTCGCGACGCAGGTGTGAAGCGCGTGGTAGTGACCTCGACGAGCGAAGTGTACGGCACGGCCATGTACGTGCCCATCGACGAGAAGCACCCTCGGCAGCCTCAGTCGCCGTACTCGGCCACGAAGATAGGTGCTGACGCCATTGCCAAGAGCTTCTATAACGCATTCGACACACCGGTGGTGATAGCTCGGCCGTTCAACGCCTACGGCCCGCGACAGAGCGCACGGGCCATCATTCCGACCATTATCACACAGATAGCATCAGGCGCCACGGAGATACGCCTTGGCGACCTCCGCCCCACCCGCGACTTCAACTTTGTCACCGACCTTGCCGCCGGATTCATAGCACTTGGCGAGACCGACGGCATCGAAGGTCGGGAGATAAACATCTGCACCGGCTCGGAGGTCTCGATGGGCGACACTTTCGAGACCATCTGCCGTCTGATGGACGCCGACGTCAAGTGCGTGACCGACCCGCAGCGCATACGCCCCGGAAAGAGCGAGGTGAACCGTCTGTGCGGCGACAACTCCCTGATAACGAGTTTGACGGACTGGCGTCCGAAAGTGACTTTCGAAGAAGGCCTGCGACGCACCATCGAATGGATATGCCGCCGCGAGAATCTCGGCAAATACAAACCCGGCATCTATAACGTATGACCGCCGGAAGCAGAGCCGAGAAAGCTCGCCGAAGAGGTGCCGTGATCATCATCTTCCTCGGAGTAGCCTAGCGCGTGGGGATGG
>CAMWZB010000230.1 GCA_947178655.1 uncultured Porphyromonadaceae bacterium | reverse complement strand
CATATATTCTTCTGCCTGATGGCGCAGTTCGGTGTTCTCCTCGATTGCCTTGCGGAGCGTTCCGACGATATCGGGAGCATTGTTGAACATACCGGAGATGGTCTTAAGCACATTCTGAACCTCGTCTACCACGTCCTCGACGCCTGCGCCTGTCACAGCCTCGATTCGGCGGATTCCGGCTGCGATGCTCGACTCCGACAGAATCTTGATCATGCCGATATTGCCGGTATTGGCCACATGTGTGCCGCCGCAGAGTTCCACAGAGCCGCCGTAGCGCACCACGCGCACGTCGTCACCGTACTTCTCGCCGAAGAGTGCCATGGCACCCATCGCACGGGCTTCGGCTATGGGCATGTGACGCTTTTCGTCAAGGCTCATGGCCTGACGCACGCGGCGGTTGGCCAGACGCTCGACGGCCTTGAGTTCCTCGGGAGTGAGTTTCTGAAAGTGAGAGAAGTCGAAGCGAAGCACATCGGCCGACACATACGAGCCTTTCTGCTCGACGTGCGTGCCCAGGACCTCGCGCAGTGCCTGATGCAGCAGGTGCGTGGCACTGTGGTTGCGCGATATGGCGTCGCGGTTCTCAGTGTTGATGGCAGCACGGAATGTGGCGTTCAGGTCAGAGGGCAGTTCCTTGACCAGATGCACGCCCACACCGTTCTCGCGCTTAGTGTCGAATATTACGGTCTCCGCGCCGGTGGCAAGGTCGGTCAGTGTGCCGGTGTCACCGACCTGACCGCCCATCTCTGCGTAGAAAGGCGTCTTCGAAAGTATGAGCTGGTAGTACTCGCGGTTCTTCTGCTTCACGTGACGGTAGCGGAGAATACGGGCCTCGGCCTCGGTATCGTCGTAGCCGGTGAACTCCTGTTCGCCTTCGTTGACCACCACCCAGTCGGCGGCCTCAACTGCTGCCGCGCTGCGGGCGCGCGCCTTCTGAGCGGCCATCTCGGTGTTGAATCACTCGATGTCGACAGTCATGCCATAGTCCTTGAGGATGAGTTCAGTCAGGTCGAGAGGGAATCCGTACGTATCGTACAGCGTGAATGCCTGTACACCGGAGATTTCGTTATTGCCCTGAGCCTTTGCTGCCTTGACAGCGTCGTCGAGCAGACGGATACCGTTCTCAAGCGTGCGGAGGAACGACTCTTCCTCTTCCTTGATGACACGCATGATGAGCTCGCGGTTGGCCGGAAGTTCGGGATATGCCTCGCCCATATTATCAATGAGCGTGTCGATAAGACGATACATGAATGCCTGCTTCTGCTCCAGGAACGTATATGCGTAGCGCACGGCGCGGCGAAGGATGCGCCGGATGACGTAGCCGGCTTTCGCATTCGACGGAAGCTGGTTGTCGGCGATGGAGAAAGCTATCGTGCGAAGGTGGTCGGCGATGACACGCATGGCCACGTCCACGTGGCGGTCCTTGCCGTACTCCTTCCCGGAAAGGCCGGATATCTTGGCTATCAGCGGAGTGAACACGTCCGTATCATAGTTCGAGGTCTTGCCCTGAAGAGCCATGCACAGGCGTTCGAAGCCCATGCCGGTGTCGATGACCTTGGCAGGCAGCGGCTCGAGCGAGCCGTCGGCCTTGCGGTTGTACTGCATGAACACCAGGTTCCATATCTCGATGACCTGCGGATGGTCGTGATTCACAAGCGACGCACCCGGCACGGCGGCACGCTCAGCCTCGGGGCGGATGTCGATGTGTATCTCCGAGCAGGGACCACAAGGACCGGTATCGCCCATCTCCCAGAAGTTGTCATGCTTGTTGCCATTGATGATATGGTCGGCAGGCAGGTGCTTGGCCCAGATGCCGGCAGCCTCGTCGTCGCGTGCCAGACCGTCCTCGGGCGAACCCTCGAACACCGTGGCATAGAGCTGTCCGGGATTCAGGTGGAGCACATCAACCAGGAACTCCCAAGCCATGTCGATGGCCTCGGCCTTGAAATAATCGCCGAACGACCAGTTGCCCAGCATCTCGAACATCGTGTGATGATATGTGTCAAGGCCCACTTCCTCAAGGTCATTGTGCTTGCCACTGACGCGGAGACACTTCTGCGAGTCGGCGACACGGCGGAAAGAAGGCACTTTGTTGCCTAATATGATGTCCTTGAACTGATTCATACCCGCGTTGGTGAACATCAGCGTGGGGTCATCCTTGATTACCATGGGTGCCGAAGGCACGATATGATGGCCTTTCGACTCGAAGAAATCCTTGAACGATTGGCGTATTTCCTTTGCTGTCAACATTTTGTATATGTAAGTGTATTTTTTCTCGTTTATTTGGCGCAAATTCAGTATCTTTGCATTTCAGAGTGCAAAATTACTGCAATTTTCGCACATTACCAAATATTTACCAGACCCATGAGTCAAAAGACATTCTACCGCTACAATCCGGCTACGGAGCAGTACGAGCGCGTGTATCCATACCGCCGCCAGCGTATTGCCGCAGTCATTCGGCCCTATGCGGTGGCTGTGTTCATCGTGGCGGCCTTCGCACTCGCACTGTACTATATGGTCGCCTCTCCTCGCGAACGCATCCTCCGGCAGCAGA
>CAMWZB010000229.1 GCA_947178655.1 uncultured Porphyromonadaceae bacterium | reverse complement strand
TGACCATCCTTCGCGCGATATGCAGTATACTTTCTTCATCACCCGTCAGCCCGTTGTGCTACTGCGCACGCACACCTCGTCGGTGCAGACCCGCGTCATGACGTCGCAGAAGCCGCCCATCCGCATCATATGCCCCGGACGAGTGTACCGCAACGAAGCCATCTCGGCCCGCGCGCACTGCTTCTTCCACCAGCTCGAGGCGCTGTATATTGACAAGAACGTCACTTTCGCCGACCTCCGTCAGACGCTCCTTTACTTCGCACGCGAGATGTTCGGTCCTCAGACTGATATCCGTCTGCGTCCCAGCTACTTCCCCTTCACCGAGCCTTCTGCCGAGATGGATATCAGCTGCGACCTCTGCGGCGGCAAGGGCTGCTCTTTCTGCAAGGGCACGGGATGGGTTGAGATTCTGGGATGCGGTATGGTCGACCCTGCCGTCCTTGAGGCTTGCGGAATCGATTCGAAGGAATACTCCGGATTCGCTCTCGGCATGGGCATAGAGCGAATCACCAATCTCAAGTACCGCGTGAAGGATCTGCGCCTCTTCTCCGAGAACGACATCCGATTCCTTGAGGAGTTCACGGCAGCTCACTGATAAATATACAGAATCTCTCTCTCAGTGACCCGAAAGGAACGCTACAGAGCTATCGTTGACCGCTTCAGCGCCCGTATGCCTGAAGCGGCCACCGAGCTTCATTATTCCAACCCGTACGAACTGCTTGTGGCCGTCATCCTCTCTGCCCAGTGTACGGACAAGCGGGTGAACATCATCACTCCGCCTTTCTTCGAGGCTTTTCCTGATCCGCAGTCGCTTGCCGGAGCCACACCGGAGCAGGTGTTCGCGCTGATACGTTCGTGCTCATATCCCAACAACAAGACCAAGTCGCTTCTTGGTATGGCCCGACGGCTTGTGGACGAATTCGACGGCCGTGTCCCCGATGATATCGACGCCCTTCTCTCCTTGCCCGGGGTGGGACGCAAGACGGCCAATGTGATTCTTTCGGTCATATACAACCGGCCTGCCATGGCCGTCGATACTCACGTATTCCGAGTGTCGGAGCGTCTCGGACTCACCACACGGAGCCGGACGCCGCTCGAGACAGAGCGCATCCTCACTGCCAATATACCCGAGGACCGCATCGCCACGGCTCACCACTGGCTCATCCTACACGGACGATACGTCTGCAAGGCGCGTCGGCCTGACTGCGGCGCGTGCTTCCTCACAGACCTGTGCCGCTACTACGCACGGACCAACCCCACACCCGACGCACCCCCACACGACAATGATGTCTGACGAAAATCTCTTCATATTCATCATCGAGGTCCTTGGCACCATAGCCTTCGCCATCTCCGGCATCAGGCTCGCCGCAGCCAAGAACTTCGACTGGTTCGGCGCCTACGTCGTCGGGCTGGTCACGGCCATAGGCGGCGGCACACTTCGCGATGTCCTCCTGGGCATACCCGTATTCTGGATGCAGACATGGATGTACCTCGCCGTCACATTCATCTCGCTGGTCACTGTGATAGTGTTTCGCAAGGCTCTTGTCAAGGGCATGCGCACTGTATTCTTTTTCGACGCCATAGGTCTGGCGCTGTTCGTGGTCGTCGGGATAGAGAAGAGTTTCGCGGCCGACTTTCCTGCATGGGTGGCCATAGCCATGGGACTCATCACGGGTTCGTTCGGTGGCATCACGCGCGACATTCTCATCAACGAGATTCCCCTGTTCTTCCGCAAGGATATCTACGCTACGGCATGTCTGGCCGGAGGGCTTGCCTACTGGCTCCTGATGAACATCCCCGGAATCTCGCCTCTGGTGCCTCAGCTCGGATGCGCTGTCACGGTCATCGGGCTGCGCATAGCTGCGGTCCACTTCAACTGGTCGCTCCCCATATTAAAGATAGACCCCAAAGACTTGCCTGAAAATGAATGAAAACACTACTGCCGGCGACACCTCTTCCGACCGTTTCGACCGTATCGTGCAGTTTATAAAATATTGCATTGTCGGAGTTCTTAACACTCTCGTTTGCTTCGGCGTCATCTATCTCTGCAAATCCTTCTTCGGACTCAATCTGTACGTCAGCAATGCTCTGGGCTACATCGCCGGCGTCATCAACTCATTCCTCTGCAATAAATCGTGGGTGTTCAAGTCCAAGGGCAGTTATCGGCGTGAGGCAATCAAGTTTCTTGTCGGGTTTGGTGTCTGCTATCTCCTGCAGTTCATTGTGGTGTGGCTGCTCACAGAAAGCGACTTCGGCAAAATCGACTTCCGCGTCTATGGCATAGTCATCTCAGGGTATGGCATCGCCACCATTCTGGGCAACGTGGTCTACACCCTGGCCAACTTCGTGTACAATCGCCTGGTCACCTTCAGGGGCTGAAAAGCCGTCTCAGCCTTCGTCCAGCCATCCTCCGGCTTCGGGGTCGGTCTCCGGCTTGTGTCCCGGCTTAAGCCATTTGCCCGAGAGCATGCGCCAGATGAAGATGATGCCGCGGAACACCACCTCCGCACACATCGCAATCCACACGCCGCGCAGTCCCATCGTCGGCGCCATCAC
>CAMWZB010000228.1 GCA_947178655.1 uncultured Porphyromonadaceae bacterium | reverse complement strand
CTCCGGACTCAAGCACCACAAGTATGCGGTCAGTGCCGAAGAATTCGCCCAGATCACCTCCACGTCCGTCATAGTTGATGCGCATCACATCGAAGTCGAACCACACCTTGCGGCCGCCGAGCGTCGACTGTCCGTGCTCCTTGAGAGAGAATCGGGCCACCTCGTTCTTAGTCACAAGATTGCCCTGGGCTGCGCGGCCCTTGATAGCGAGTTTGGCGAAGTCCACGTCAAAACTCAGATTCTTGAGCCTCAGCTTGGGCTTGAGAGTCACCTTCACAACCTCAGCCTCGCCATTGGCATTGGCCGAGAACCATACTATACGCGAATTCGGCAGAAGATTGGTCGTCAGAGAGTATTCGCGGTCGCGGCTCATACCGGTCGCCGCGAAGCGCTTCATATAGAACGCGCCTCCACGTCCGTTCTGATAGATGACATTATATATCGTACGGGTGTCATTGCGCTTGTACACGTTCAGATAGATTATATTCTTGCCCACGAACAGTTTGTCCTGTACGCGGACTATCTTGTAGCGGCCGTCGCGGTAGAAGATGATGATGTCATCAAGCGACGAGCAGTTGCACACCACCTCGTCTCTCTTCAGGCCCGTACCGATGAAGCCCTCCTCCCTGTTGATGTAGAGCTTCTCATTGGCCTCGGCCACAGTCGCGGCCTGGATATTGTCGAAACTGCGGATAGCAGTCCGGCGCGGATAAGAAGCCCCGTACTTCTTCTTCAGGTACTCGTACCACTCCACCGTCACATCATCGATGTGCTCAAGGCGGTCGAGATTGTCCGATATGCGCTTCTGCAAAGCGGCTATCGAGGCATCGGCCTCATCCGAGTTGAAGCGCAGTATCCGTTTCATCTTTATCTCAAGAAGTTTGAGAATGTCATCGCGCGTAATCTCGCGTATGAACGACGGCTTGAACGGCTCCAGTCGCGAGTCGATGTGCGCTACCGCCGAGTCGAGATCCGAAGCCTCTTCGTACTCGCGGTCCTTGTATATGCGGTTTTCGATGAATATCTTCTCCAGCGACGCATAGAGCAGCTTCTCGCGGTCTTCTGACAGAACCACCTCGATTTCCGACGTGATGATTCGCCGTGTGGTCTCGACGCTGTGACGGAGCAAATCCGACACCCCGAGGAAATGAGGCTTCTTGTCCCGGATCACACAGCAGTTGGGCGATATCGACACCTCGCAGTCAGTGAACGCATAGAGAGCGTCGATGGTCTTGTCGCTTGACGTACCGGGTATGAGATGAACTATTATCGATGCTTCGGCGGCAGTATTGTTCTCCACCTTGCGGATTTTTATCTGACCGCGCTCGAATGCCTTGAGTATTGACTCGATGAGAGCCTCGGAAGTCTTCCCGAAAGGAAGCTCTGTGATGTTGAGTGTTCGCTGGTCGATTTTCTCGATTTTGGCCCGCACCTTCACCACACCACCGCGGCGCCCCTCGTTGTATCGGCCCACGTCTATCATGCCGCCGGTCATGAAATCCGGATACAGTTCGAAGTCACGGCCTCGTATCGAGGCTATGGCCGCATCAAGAATTTCATTGAAGTTATGTGGCAGAATCTTCGACGACAGTCCCACAGCGATGCCCTCCGCACCCTGCGCTAAAAGAAGCGGAAACTTGGTCGGCAGAGTCACAGGCTCGCGCTTGCGCCCGTCGTAGCTCATCGTCCACTCCGTGACCTTGGGGTTGAAGAGCACCTCCGACGCGAATGGCGACAGACGCGCCTCGATATAACGCGCCGCAGCCGCAGCCGTACCCGTAAGGATATTGCCCCAGTTACCCTGAGTCTCTACCAGAAGCTCCTTCTGTCCCAGCTGCACGAGAGCATCCTTTATCGACGCATCACCGTGAGGATGGTACTGCATGGTCGTTCCGACGATATTGGCGACCTTGTTGAAGCGCTCATCGTCGATAGTCTTCATCGCATGCAGGATTCGACGCTGCACCGGCTTGAGCCCGTCGTCGATATGAGGAACGGCTCGCTCAAGTATCACATATGACGCATATTCGAGAAACCACGTCTGATACATACCCCTCAGATGATGGCGCACGACATCCTCCGACGCCGTATAGGGACGCCGGCGTTCGGCCAAAGCCTTGGCCTCGGCTTCGGCGTCATCCTCTTCAGAGCCTTCTTCAGACTCATAAGCATCTTCTGCGGATTCTACATCTGCTTGTTCAGGCTCATGAGCCATGTCGTCTCTCTTTTTGTCAAAAATATCGTCGTCCGTATCGTTATTCATCTTCGTGGTATGTGATTGCAAAGTTGCTACAAATTTACAATTTTTTTCTTATTTGCACAAATTTGCTGATTGTCAGTGGTCTTATTCTCTGACCGCTTTCATTTGAATGATTCCACTCAATTCATGCTCCGTTTTCACATCATTCATCCGAATCTCGGCTTCACAATAGCATCAGAAAAAACGGCTTCACACTCCCGTTTTCCCTGCCTATCCGCCAACCCAACTGTTAAAATTTCGTTAATTCTTAAAAAATTCCATTCGAAATATTGCAGATTCAAAAAAAGTCCGTACCTTTGCAGTGCCTTTCAGAAATGGTGCCCATAGTTCAGT
>CAMWZB010000227.1 GCA_947178655.1 uncultured Porphyromonadaceae bacterium | reverse complement strand
GGAAGAGTCCGATGGCGAGTGCGGAGATTATTATAGTCTTTTTCATCGTATCTTCTTATTTTATAAAAGAACAAACGATGGAGACGAATGGTTGTGGAGCCGGGGCGGGGGTCACACGGGGTCGACGTCGTAGTATACCTGCAGGCCTGACATGAGCGGTGATGCGGAGAGGTCGATGTATTTCTGTCTGAGGATTGCTCTGACGTGAGCCATCGATGTGCCTTGTTCCATCTTGAGCATGATTTTGCGGATGTACATGTTCTGTACTCTTCCGACGGGAGGCTCCTGAGGCGGTGAGACTCTTGAGCCGAATACTTGCCGGAGCGAATCGGAGAGGGTCTCGGCGCAGGCTGTGGCCGTGCGGGAGTCGCGGTGCCTGACGTATATGTATATGATTCGGGAGAACGGCGGGAAGCCGAACGACCGACGTTCTTCGAGTTCGTGGGCGTAGAATCCTTCGTAGTCGTGTGTGCAAGCGTACTTCAGGATAATGTTGTCGGGGGTGTATGTCTGTATGATGACTCGTCCCCGGCCGTTGCGACGACCGGCGCGTCCGGCTACTTGCTCGATCATGTTGAATGCACGTTCGGCAGCGCGGAAGTCAGGCAGGTTGAGCAGGGTGTCGGCGTTGAGTACGCCGACGAGTTCGACTCCGCCGAAGTCGAGCCCTTTGGTGACCATCTGTGTGCCAACGAGTATGTCGGCTTTGTGTGCTGAGAAGTCGTCGATAATCCGGCTGTATCCGTCTTTGTTGCGAGTGGTGTCGAGGTCCATTCGGAGGATTCGACGGTCACGGAAGTTTGCGGCGAGTTCGTCCTCGAGTCTTTCGGTGCCGTATCCTGATATTTCGATGGCCGGTTCGCGGCATTCGGGGCAGATGTGCGGGACGTTGTACTCGGTGCCGCAGTAGTGGCAGACGAGACGGTTGGCTGACTTGTGGTAGGTGAGCGCCACGTCGCAGAAGTCGCATTTGGGAGTGAAAGCGCACATTGAGCAGCGTGCGACCGGGGCGTATCCTCTCCGGTTGTGGAACAGTATTGCCTGGCGGTTGCGCCGGACTGCGTCGAGAGTGCAGTCGAGGAGTCGGTGGGAGAAGTATCCGGATACGGCGCGTCGTCCACGTTCGGCTTTCATGTCGACAATCTCTATAGCCGGGAGTTGGGCGTTGCCGAAGCGTTCGGACAGTGTAACGAGAGCGAACTTGCCTGAGCGGGCCTTGTAGAATGTCTCGATAGTGGGTGTTGCGCTGCCGAAAACGGTCTTTGCTCCGTGCATTGCGGCGAGTACAGCAGCGGCGTCGCGCCCGTTGTAGCGAGGGGCGGGGTCGTACTGTTTGTAGCTTGGTTCGTGCTCTTCGTCCACGATGACCAAGCCGAGGCGCTCGAAAGGCAGGAAAACGGCCGACCGAGCGCCGAGCACTATGCACGGCTGACCGGATTGGAGCATCTGCTTCCAACGGTCAACGCGCTCGTTGTCGGAGAACTTCGAGTGATATATGATTACTTTTGACCCGAAAACAGTCTGAAGCCTTCGAGTCAGCTGAGTGGTGAGTGCTATTTCGGGTACGAGGAAGAGAACCTGACGTCCTTGCTTCAAGACGTAGTCGGCCAGGTGCATGTATATTTCGGTCTTGCCTGATCCGGTGACTCCGTGCAGGAGGCAGATGTCCCGGTCGCGGAAAGCGGCGTATATGTCCTGGAGCGCTTTGGACTGAGCGTCGGAGAGGGTGGGGAGTACGCCTGTCGAAGCGCCGTTGAATGAGAATCGGGATATGTCGCGTGAGTATATTTCGGCAATTCCCTTTTCGGCAAGTGCTTTTATGATGGTGCGATTGCATCCGGAGCGTTCGGTCAGCACTTCGAGAGGCACCTCGACGAGAGGTGCTCCGGCGCGGTTGAATTCAGATAGTGCGATTAATGCTACCAGAGCCTGTTCCTGACGGGAGGAGCGCTTGACGGCTGCGAATGCAGCGAGGAATGCTGGGCGGTCGTCGCGCGGTATGAGCGGCCGTACGTACTCCCGTCGGACGGCCCGGTAGCGTTCGACGAGTTTTTCGCTGATAAGGAGCAGGCCTTTGTCGACCATGCGTGTGAGCAGAGTCCCGGGGACTCCGGTCTTGGCGCTTACGACTGATGCCGATGCGCTTCCTTCCCGGTTGACGAAGGCCAAGACTTTCTGCTCGGCTTCGCTTGTCTGAGCCAATGCTTGCGGGTCGGTCCGGTCATTCAGGGAGAGTCGAGTCTCGCTTTCTATCTTCAGTCCGGCCGGTAGTGCTGCCTTGAAAACGTCGCCGATAGGGCACAGGTAGTAGTCGGCCATCCAGTGCCAGAAACGAATCTGCGACGGACGGACAGAAGGGGTGGAGTCGAGTACGGAGCTGATTTCCTTGAGGTTGAAAGCTCCGTCGGGCGCCACTGTGCTGACGTTCTCCACGACACCCGTATAGAAGTGGCGTGGTCCGAAAGGGACTATTACACGGAATCCCGGCCCGACGGTCATGCCGTCGGGGACTAAGTATGTGAAAGTGCCGTCAATGGGCTTTGGGACTATAATCTGTGCGTAAGCGGACATATGCAAAAAAATGCGGCAGCCCTTGTGAGG
>CAMWZB010000226.1 GCA_947178655.1 uncultured Porphyromonadaceae bacterium | reverse complement strand
GCCGGCAGCTATGGTGCGACGGAAGTCTTCGGTGCTCATTTGGAGGATATTTTTTCGTTTACAATTTTCAGAATCTCGGCCTCGGCGGCTTCAGCGCGTGCCTCGATGTCGGCGGCTTCGGCTGTAAGACGTCCGGCAAGCCCGCGGTCAGTCAGGTCGGCGGCATTGATGCGGACATTCAGGCCTGCGCCACGGACTGCCGCACGGGCCGCCAGCGCTCCTACTCCGGCATCGCTTGCCGACGCCGGATTGCCTTGTTCGGCCACCTGACGGAGCACGCCGAATGTGTCGAGGGCAGTCTGCATGGTGGTCAGAGGCACCTCGCATGCATATCGTGTGGCACTCTCGAGCGCCTCGGCACGTGCACGGCGCTCTTCGTCGGTGCCCTTGGGCATCCCGAATACGGCCATGATGCGGTTGAATGCCTCTGTGTCCTCATCGACAAGATGAAGGAGACGCTCCATCAGAGCCTGTCCTGCCTCAGCCATGTCAGAGAACTCTTCCCAG
The DNA here is from genome assembly GCA_947178655.1 of uncultured Porphyromonadaceae bacterium. Next base: position 2,107 of record CAMWZB010000226.1, on the reverse strand, counting down.
CGGTCATCCCATCCGGCCTTGTGAGCCGACAGGTTGGCCACCATCGTACCGAGGGCGGCGGCAAGGGCGCCCATGTACGCCGATATCGAGCCTCCGCCGGGAGCAGGCGACTCTGAGGCAGTCTCTTCTGCGAAACCGCGGCATGTGAGGTCGACAAGACGTTTCGACGGAGCTTTATCGGCTTCAAGCATGTATTCTATCACCTTCTCAGACGGGTCGAATGGCCGAAGTTCGTCAAGGCCCATCGACCTTACGGCGATGCGCACAATCTCTCGCTCGGGAATGCCGCGCGAACGCTGCTGCAAAGCGAGGAAATGTCGGCCGGCATCAACAAGAGCTTTCTTGGGCACGAGACCCACTATTTCCGTACCGGTGACACGGATACCCCGGGCAGCTGCGGCACGACTCACTTCCTCGAACGCCTTGTGCAGCGGAGTCAGCGAAGTATCGGTGATGTTCATCGACACCTGGGCTATGCCGTACTCATCTATATACCATCCGATGGCCTTGGTGCCCTTGAGCGTGCCCGGAATCATGACAGGCTTGCCGTTCTCGTCCTTTAGCGGTTTTCCGGTGATTTTGCCACCCTCGCGGGCCGGACGGCCCTTCTCTCGCACATCGAACGCGATGGCATTGGCCCGTCGGGTGGACGTGGTGTTCAGGTTGAAGTTTACGGCTATGAGGAAGTCGCGTGCTCCGACTGTAGTAGCGCCGGTCCGTGCCACACCGTCGTCGTACGGACGGTCGCCGAAGTCGGGAGCTTTGCCGGGATGGTTCATTTTTTCAGGCAGAGCCTCATACTCCCCTGCGCGGCACACAGCCAGGTTCTTGCGCTCGGGCGTGAAAGCGGCAGCCTCGTAGCAGTATGTCGGTATGGCCAGCTCATCGGCGATGCGCCGTGCCAGGTCACGGGCCATGGCTGCACACTCTTCAAGAGTGACGCCGGCCACAGGGATGAGCGGACATACGTCGGTAGCGCCCATTCGGGGATGCGCGCCGTGATGCTTCGTCATGTCTATCAGCTCTGCAGCGCGGGCTACACCCCGGAAAGCAGCTTCAACCACGGCTTCGGGCTCGCCCACGAATGTGACTACCGTACGGTTGGTGGCTTCTCCGGGGTCAACGTCGAGCAATTTGACGCCCCCGACAGTCTCGATGGCATCGGTGATGGCCTTTATAACATTCTTGTCGCGTCCTTCACTGAAGTTCGGCACACATTCGATAAGTCTTTTCATGAAAAATTTCAGGTTAAAATGGTATGCGCAAAGGTAACAAAAAAGCATCGAACTCCAAAATCATTTTTTGATTCCGGAGTCCGATTATTTACTGCCCGTCGTGTTCAGACAGTGTATCCTATATATGTCGAAGGAGTGATGGCGTGGAGTTCGGCACGCACTTCTTCGGAGATGCCCTGCAGGCCGTCGATGAAGTCGCTGATGGCAGCGGCGTCGACCTTGGAGTTGGTGCGGGTGAGGGCTTTGAGAGCCTCGTAGGGCTTGGGGTAGCCTTCACGACGCAGGATGGTCTGAATAGCTTCGGCCACTACGCTCCAGCAGTTGTCCAGGTCGGCATGTATGGCTTCGGCATTAAGGATAAGTTTTCCGAGGCCCTTGAGAGTGGACTCGATGGCGATGACTGTGTGCGCAAGCGGCATACCGATGTTGCGGAGCACGGTCGAGTCGGTGAGGTCACGCTGCAGCCGCGACACGGGGAGCTTCTGTGCCAGATGTGCGAGCAGAGCGTTGGCCACGCCTATATTGCCTTCGGAGTTCTCGAAGTCTATGGGATTCACTTTGTGCGGCATCGCCGACGAACCGACCTCGCCTTCCTTGATGCGCTGCTTGAAGTAGTTCATCGAGATGTACTGCCATATGTCGCGGTCAAGGTCAAGGACAATGGTGTTGAGACGACGGAGAGCATCGAACAGCGCGCCGAGGTTATCGTAATTCGAAATCTGCGTGGTGAGGCACTCGCGCTCTATGCCGAGATTGTCGCGGAGGAACTTGGCTCCGAATATCTGCCAGTCAATGCCGGGGAATGCCACCCGGTGGGCGTTGAAGTTGCCCGTGGCTCCGCCGAATTTACCCGAGACAGGCACTGACAGAAG
>CAMWZB010000225.1 GCA_947178655.1 uncultured Porphyromonadaceae bacterium | reverse complement strand
CTCTGATAGTGGCCGTGCTCTTCATGTTCATATTCAAAGAGAAGAAAGACGACATCACCAACAGCGAAATCGAACACTCGGAGAACCAGCCTGACGACGCCATATGATACGATTCTATGCTCCCGACATAGCCACAGACCCCGTGCTGCCCGAAGTCGAGAGCGGCCACGCCGTACGCGTGCTGAGGCACCGGGCCGGCGATATGGTGGAAGTGGTCGACGGCAAAGGCACGCTTTACAGCTGCCGAATGCTTGACGCTCATCCCAAAGGAGCCGCTCTGGCCATAGAGTCAGCCGTGCCGCTCCCCAAGGTGTGGGTTCCGCACATCACTGTGGCCGTGGCTCCCACCAAAGCCGGAGACCGCATGGAGTGGCTCGTCGAGAAGCTCGTCGAGATAGGCATAGACAGATTCGTACCCGTGCGGTGCGAACGCTCGGAGCGCAAGGAAATCAAGCGCGAGCGCATAGAGAAAATCGCAGTATCCGCCATGAAGCAGTCCCTCAAGGCCGTGCTCCCGCAGATTGACGAGACCACGCCTCTGAGCCGCTTCCTCGACGAGTGCGCAAGCATGGAAGCCGACCGATTCGTAGGCTACTGCGACGCCGACACGCCGCGGCAGCTCCTGTCCAAGGCTTGCCGTCCGGCTGTCGACACTATCGTGCTGATAGGACCCGAAGGCGACTTCTCGCCTGCCGAAATCGAAGCATGCTTCAGGGCCGGATTCAAAGCAGTGACCATGGGCGACAACCGCCTTCGCACCGAGACGGCAGCACTGGTGGCCGCCGACACAGTGCATATAGTGAACCAACTTTCGTAAACCAATCATTCAAGACCATACACCATATGTCAGGAACATTCGACACACTCAAGCGGCGAGGCGGCTTCTTCCTCATAGCAGGCCCCTGCGTCATCGAAGGCGAGGAAATGGCCTTCGAAATCGGACGCCACATCAAAGCCGTCTGCGACCACCTCGACATACCTTTCGCATTCAAAGGCAGCTACCGCAAGGCCAACCGCAGCCGGCTGGACTCGTTCAGCGGCATCGGCGACATCAAGGCCCTGACCATACTTCGCGCCGTGGGCAATGAACTCGGAGTACCCGTTGTCACCGACATACACCAGCCCGAAGAAGCTGCCATGGCAGCCGACTTCGCCGACATACTTCAGATTCCGGCATTCCTGTGCCGCCAGACCGACCTCCTCACAGCGGCCGCCCGCACCGGAAAGGCCGTCAACATCAAGAAAGGCCAGTTCCTGTCGCCCGAGTCGATGCGCTTCGCCGTCGACAAAGTGCGCGCCTTCGGAGACAATGACGTCGCAGTGACTGAGCGCGGCACCACATTCGGCTACGGCGACCTGATAGTGGACTTCCGCGGCGTGCCACGCATGCAACAGGCATGCGACTGCCCCGTGATAGTCGACTGCACACACTCCCTCCAGCAGCCCAATACAGCAGGAGGCGTCACCGGCGGCTGTCCCGAACTGATAGAGACCATAGCCCGCGCAGCTGTAGCCACCGGAGCCGACGGTCTGTTCATGGAGACTCATCCGCACCCCGAACTGGCCAAGAGCGACGGAGCGAACATGCTTCATCTCAGCCTCCTCGAAGGCCTCCTCACCCGTCTGCAGGCCATACGCCGCACCATCGATTCCTTCCAATCCTGATGAAAATGACACTACGAACCATACTGGGAGCCGCCGTAATCATGGCTGCTTCCGCACTCTCTGCAAGTGCCCAGTCGGGCATACAGAACCCCATGACACAGGCCGTGCTCGGGGTATACGAAGAAGAACTGCGCGAAAATCCGCAGGACTACAATGTCCTCCTCTCAAGAGCCGACGAATACTACCGCCACAGCGAGTACCTCAAAGCTCTCCAGGACGTCGACAAGGCCCTTCAGTACGCTCCGACGGCGGAAGAGGACGTGCGTCTGCGCGCATACGTGCTCCGCGCAGGCATATACAACGAGACTCGCCGGCCTCAGCAGGCGCTCGCCGACCTCAACTCGGCCCTCGCTATCGACCCCGAGGCCTTCGCGGTGATATATCAGAAAGCAAACACCGAATTCACCCTCGGCAACTACGTCGAGGCCAAATTCGGCTACATGAAACTCGAACGGCTCAATCCGCGCAACCCCGTCGCATTCATAGGACAGGCCCGTGTAGCCGTCAAGCAGAACAATCTCGGCACCGCCAACGAAATGCTCGCAAAGGCTGTGGCTCTTGACCCGAACAACGCAGAGACTTACATCCGACGCGCATCGGTGCGCAAAATGATGGGCGACCATAATGGAGCCGTCGATGACCTCATCCTCGCACTGAGCACCGACAACAAGAACGAAAAAGCCATGAACGAGCTCCTCGAGTACGGCAACACCAACTACCCGGCGACCGCATCGGGACTCACCAACGCCATCACCGCGGCTCCCGACGCAGGCATGTTCCGATACATCCGCGCCGTGATAGCTCAGGCGCACTACCACTATCTGGCCGCCATCAACGACTATCAGGAGATACTCGACAAGAAGATATACCAGTACCACGGCATATACGCATCGATTGCCGAATGCAACTACGCCTTGGGCAACTATCAGGAAGCGCTCGACAACATCGAC
>CAMWZB010000224.1 GCA_947178655.1 uncultured Porphyromonadaceae bacterium | reverse complement strand
CGTGCGAGTCAGTCACAACTTCGGCAGTATCGACTTTCTCAGAGTTCGCGTTTTTGAGCACAAGTCTGAGCTTAGTTTCTTTCAGTGTCTGTTCGTCACGTCCTCCTGTCACATAAGCGACCACGGCCCAGCGGACCGAATCACCCGGATGATAGATGGCACGGTCGGTAAACACCTTGGCAGATCTGTGTGGAGTGTCGTCAAGCGGCCTGTATTCCATGACTTGCAGGCCTTTGTTAAAGTCATACCGACCACCTTTATACGAGAGCATCAGATAATTACGCCAGTACTTGCCTGACCTCGGAGTCTCAAATGACAGAAGGCCGTCGCCAGATGTACGACCGAGAGTGACTTTTTTAGTGTCAGCAGACGAGGGCCGACAGAGAGTGACCTGCACATCCTTCAGCGGCGCACCGGTCTCGAAGTCCACGGCGACAGCAGAGCTGTTAGCAGTTCCGGATGCAACCATACCGAGAATCGGGGTGACACATATCCTATTGTAGTCGGCGAATGCGGTCTGGCCATCCACTACGGCCACAACAGCGTAGCGGCCGGAAGAGAGCGTGAACTGGCGGCTGAATCCGCCCTGAGGTGCCGCTCCAGGCTCGGGAGAGAACGATGCTGTAGCTACTATCGGATACTTGGCTTTTATAATTTTTTCTGCAGAAAGATGATTGACGGAAACTGATTCCGGAATACTGTACACGGTCAGTTTCACGCTCTTCACATACGAATACCGACAATTGACATCGAATGCTTTGCCCGGCAGAACCATGTCAGGCATTAACATTCTGACACGCGGCATCCTCAAGCGGCTTAGCTCATTGCGGAATGAATTGTTGCCGTACCACTCAGGGAAATCATCAAGAGACTTCTCAAGGAGCGTCATGAATTCGGCGCGGCGTTCAGCTTCCTCCCTGCTTTCATCTTCGTAATCACTCATATAAGCCGGCGATGACTCTGCATCGCACATGGCCTGAAGCACATACCGCGCATCCTCGATATCTGCCGACTTGCTGTAGGTCTCGCTCAGCCTGCGGTATTCGCTCTTCGGGTCGAGCCTGCATTTACGCACTGACCAGTAGAAGTACGGAGCAGAGCCTGCCGCGGCGTCCGCAACACCGCCGTCGACCAGCGAGGCTATCTCGTCCGTGTACAGATGATCGGCACGGGATATGTTCTCGTATATGCTTATGGCAAAATAGCGTGCGAAGTCCTTCACCGCCGGCAGATAGCGCAGAGCCTCCTTCGAGTAGTCCACCGATGAGCTGAAGCGCGAAAGCGGGGTGTCGTCGGCGAGCTCAAGCCCTCGTCTGAGCAGAGCTGCGATGACCGTCCGGAACTGCTCGCCCGACCATTCCGCCACATCCGACGGATACGGCTCCAGAGGCGCGTCCACGCGGTCGTACCGGTAGGTGTCACCGCCGTATATCGTATTGTAGACATATGCCTCATAGAGTGTGAGCATGGCCTCGGCTGCGGGGTCGTCTTTTGTCGCTGCTATGGCCGACTCTATCATGGCCGGAAATACGAACACAGAGTCGCCGTCGACACGGCTGCGTGCCGAGCAGAGTTCGACGACAGCGCGCAGGCGCGTCACCCCGGCCTGATCAGCCGGAAGAGTTTCAGCATTCTTCAGGAGCGACTGAGCCTGCCTGATTACATCCTGCGGATAGGCGAAATCCGGCTCCTTGAACCGGGGAGCATCGCCGTCGGCTGCATAGGCCGACATTCCAATCATCATAAGGAGAAAGAATAATGAGATTAACCGGTGAAACGTTAGTGATACCTTCATGAACTACAGGGTATTATATAAAAATTCAAAGGTGCGGCGGCGATCCGTATGGAGGAATCACCTCGTCGCACCTCTGATATATATGACGGTCTGACGGAGATTTGGTTTAGATTTTATTTACCAAGTCCGCAAATTTTGCATTTTTCAGCTATCTGAGTGAAGAAATCGTTGCCCTTGTTGTCGACGAGGATGAATGCGGGGAAATCCTCACCTCGATTTTCCAGATGGCTTCCATGCCCAGCTCGGGATACTCGAGAAGCTCCACTTTCTTGATAGAGTTCTTGGCGAGCACCGCGGCAGGACCGCCGATAGAGCCGAGATAGAATCCGCCGTGCTTGTGGCAGGCGTCGGTCACGGCCTGCGAGCGGTTGCCCTTGGCTATCATAATCATCGAGCCGCCGGCAGCCTGGAACTGGTCCACATAGCTGTCCATACGTCCAGCCGTGGTAGGACCGAACGAACCCGACGGCATGCCTTCCGGAGTCTTGGCCGGTCCGGCATAGTAGATGGGGTGGTCCTTGAGGTACTGAGGCATGGGTTCGCCGCGGTCGAGGCGCTCCTTGATTTTGGCGTGAGCGATGTCGCGACCGACTATGATGGTGCCCTTGAGCGACAGACGTGTGGATACGGGATACTTCGACAGCTCGGCCAGCACTTCGGGCATGGGGCGGTTGAGATCGATTTTCACCACTTCTCCTTCACCCTGATTGCGATATTCCTCGGGGATGAGTTCGCCGGGGTTGGCGTCGAGCTTCTCGATCCACAGGCCCTCGCGGTTGATTTTCGCCTTCACGTTGCGGTCAGCCGAGCAGCTCACGCCCATGCCGATGG
>CAMWZB010000223.1 GCA_947178655.1 uncultured Porphyromonadaceae bacterium | reverse complement strand
CTTCAGGCTGCCGACACAGGTGACGCTCCCAAGCTCATCCGAATCGACAGCAAAGCCGGAAACGGAGCCGGCAAACCCGTCGCAAAAGTAGTCGACGAATACGCCGACATCTACTCTTTCATCTTCAAAAACCTCGGCATCGAACCATCAACAGGTAAATGAACCTTTTCCGACGCATACTGACAGCACTCCTCCCGGCAGTCGCATTGGCTGCCGGAGGATGCTTCACCGGCGTTGAGAGCACCCCTCGGATCAGCGACGCCGACGTCAACCGCATCCAGGACGCGCAGCTGTCCCCTGAGCAGCAGTTCCTCTCCGACATACAGCCGATTCCCCCATCGAAGTGGCAGACAGGACGCGCCTGGCGAGTCGCCAACGACCGGATTTCACTCATCTTCTCTCCGGCAGGCGACTCTCCCGACGCTCTGGCCGGGCACATCATCACATACCAAGGCCAGAACAGCGCGCTCGGACTCCGCGGAGAAGACGGCGTCGAACTCATATTCCGCTCCGACGACGGCCGACGGCTATACTACCGCATACCGGGCATGACTCGTGAGCGGTTCGACACCATACCCGCTCTCGAAGTACCCTTCACCGTCGACCTCGACATCGTCGCACGGCTCGACTCTGCCATGAGAGGCCGCACCTGCTTCATCCGCACACCGGCATGGTACACCCGCGACAAACGGCAGGCCATAGGCGGACTCCGCCACATCCCCGTGCACATCGACAGCGTCGGACCGGGCGACGAAAACTTCCCAGCCGCCGTATACTTCACAGTCGCCGAGCCACAGTACGCCGACATACTTCACAACAGCGACAAATCCTACATGGTGTATATGAGTCTGGCGACTCCAAGTCTGCCACTCGCAACTTCGACACCCTCTTCGCATTCGATAATCCCCGCCGACGCTACCCCGAAATCAAGGACGACGTCTGGCAGCTCATCATCCGGTCTCGTCTCTGCGACGGAATGACCCGCGACGAATGCCGCCTCGCACTCGGATCGCCACAGAACGTCACACGCGTCCCGACCTACGGAGGCATGGTCGAACAGTGGACATACACCGACGGCGTATACCTCTACTTCGAAGACGGATTCCTCACACGCTTCCGCCAGTAAGAATACACGACGAGCCACTCTCCTCGCTCCGTCATCCGGCATACAGGTAAACTGACGGCCCGACCGCTCCTTCGAGGACCGGTCAGGCCGTCAGTTCATATGTCGATAATCGGACCCTCAGCCGAAGAGCTTGCGGCTCAGCGCATTCAGCGCTTTTACCTTGTCGCAGCTGCGCACCAGGACCGAAATATTATAGTTGCTTCCGCCATACGAAATCATGCGCACAGGGATACCGTCCAGCGCCGAGAGCACCTGTGACTGAAAGCGGCACGACTCCCACTGCAGATCGCCGACCACACAGATGATCACCATATCGCGCTCGACAGTCACTGTTCCGAAGTGCTTAAGGTCATCCACGATAGCGGCAAGGTGCGAATCATCGTCCACAGTCACGCTGACACCCACTTCCGATGTAGCCATCATGTCGATGCCAGTGCGATAATTGTCGAACGTCTCGAACACACGGTGCAGGAAGCCGTACGCCAGAAGCATGCGGCCCGACTTGATTTTGATAGCCGTGATATTGTCCTTTGCCGCGATGGCCTTCAGATGCCCGTCAGGCTCACAATTGTAGATAAGTGTCCCCGGAGCCTCAGGCTCGAGCGTGTTCAGCAGACGTACAGGGATATTGTGCAGCTTGGCAGGCAGCACACACGCCGGATGCAGGATTTTCGCTCCGAAGTACGCCAGTTCGGCTGCCTCCTCGAAGTGAAGCGCACTCACCGGACGGGTCCCTTCCACATACCGCGGATCATTGTTGTGCATCCCGTCGATATCTGTCCATATCTGAATCTCGTCAGCATCGAGCACGGCCCCTATGATTGATGCCGTATAGTCGCTTCCTCCACGCCGGAGATTGTCGATGCCGCCACGGTCGTTGCGGCAGATATAACCCTGCGTGATGAATAGCTCGGCCTCGGGAGCCACATCTATCAGTCGGCGGAGACGCGAACTGATGTGCTGCATATCGGGCTCGCCGTTCTCGAGAGTCCGCATATAGTCAAGTGCCGGAAGCAGCTCCGTCCGCACGCCCTGCTCGCTCAGATAGCTCTGCATAAGAGCGGTCGACAGAAGTTCTCCCTGGGCGAGAATCTCCTTCTCGCCGGCCTCGGTCAGGCGTTCTGCATAGTACGACCGCACTACCGAGAACACCCTGTCGACTGCTGCCATAGCCTTCGTGCGCCACTCGGCTGTGTCAAGAAGTTCGGACACCACTCGCTGGTACTTCGCATAGAGACTGTTCACCACCTCCTGTGCCCCGGGCACATTGCCCTTGTACAGATATTCGGATATCTCCACAAGCGAATTCGTGGTGCCCGACATCGCCGACAGTACCACCACATTGCGTCCGCCGTCGCAGATGAGCCTTGCGACATGCTTGATGCGTTCGGGCGACCCTACCGAGGTCCCCCCGAATTTCATTACTTTCATTCTTTCGTTTCTGTATCTGTCTGTGGTTCCGTGTACCACTTGCTGTACATAAGATAATTATGCGCTATCCTC
>CAMWZB010000222.1 GCA_947178655.1 uncultured Porphyromonadaceae bacterium | reverse complement strand
ATACGGGAATGATGATGATAGTGTTGATCCAGCGGAAGAGCGACATGCCGAGAGGAATGACTTTGGTGAGAGAAAGTCCTTCGTCATCGTATCCGAGGGTCTTGTCCAGACCCGAGAGGATGGGATAGTCGTTGGGGCCGAAGTAGAAGTCGAACGAAGCGGCCGTACCGTCTGCCACATTGTACGGCAGCGAAGCGTGCATGGTCATGTCCTTGAGGTACATGTCGCTCTTGATGTTTTTGGAGTCGAGATCGGCGGAGTTGAAGCAGTTGCGGGCTATGATTATGCTCGAAAAGAACTGGTTCTTGAACGCCACCCAGCGCAGACGTCCATTGAGACTCTCTCTGTCATCGGAGTTGGCTTCAAGGTCATCTACACCTTCTCCCACATATTTATAATATATGGCGCTGTTGCGCTCCTCGAATGTGCGGCCGATTTCATTGCGGGCCATGCGCTGATGCCAGTTGAAGTCCATCGACGATGTGTTGCCGGGAAGGACGGATGCCATTCCTTTCTGAATGATGTCCATTCTGACGGTATACGAGTCTTTGGCAAGGACATAGCGGATGCCCCACTCTGCCCCGGGCGCGGGGTTAAGGAGCATGGTGACGGCGGAGTCGCCTTCTGTCACAGTCCGGAAGTTGAAGTCACGAGTGTCTATGCGCTGCTCCGCGGTATTGAACCGGAAACCATACCCATCGTTGTCACCTCGGAAAAGAAGGATGTTGGACTTTTCGGGACCGACTTCGGTCTGATACTTCTTGAGTTCGACCTGCGATACATAGCCACCCCGGCTTGAGAGCGTGACTTTGACGAGATCGTTCTCAAGTATAGTCTCGGTGTTCGGTCCGCCGAGATAACGGGCGAAACCTTCGTACTTGAGTGCGTTGTTGACGACCGACTGCACTGCGGCGTGCGCCTTGTGAATGCGGGCCGAAGTGGCCGTCGCACGGTTGGCAAGGAGGTCTGTGATGTCGATGTCGCCGGAGGCGTCAGTGTAAGTGCCGGAGATACCGGTCACGGAATCAAGCGCGAGCGTAAGTTCGCCGTTAGTGAACACGGTTCGGCCAGAACCGTCCTGATCAGTCGTACCCATAGCGCGGACAGCGTCAGCCAGAGCGGAGCTGTCGGCGGCAGAGAATGCCACCGGGACATTCTCACTCTGTGCTTTTGCCAGAGCTTCGTTTGCGGCCTGTTCCTGACGGGCGCGTTCGGCGGCAATCTCTTCTTGGGATGGCTTGGTGTACCAGAAAAAGCCGCACATTACGGCCATCATCAGCACAAGACCGGTGATTGTGTTTTTATCCATGTATTTTATTTCGTATGTTTAAGCAATTCAGTAGAAGGCGTGCGCATCTGTCACTTTGCAGCCTTTTCGTCACGATAAGCAATCGATGCCTTGATGAATGAAGCGAATATGGGACTCGGTTCAAGTACCGTACTTGAGTACTCGGGGTGGTACTGAGTGCCTATGAACCAGCGATTCTCAGGAATTTCCACAACTTCCACAAGGTGTGTTGCGGGATTCTCGCCTACGCACTGCATGCCTGCCGCCTCGAAACGGTCGCGGTACTCGTTGTTGAATTCGAAGCGGTGACGGTGACGCTCGCGTATGTCAAGTGCACCGTAAGCCTCTGCGGCCCTGGAGCCTTCACGCAAATGACAGTCGTAAGCACCGAGGCGCATTGTCCCACCCATTTCGGAGATGTTCTTCTGCTCCTCCATCAGGTCGATGACGTTGTAGGGAGTGTGGATATTCATCTCGACCGAGTTGGCATCCTCAAGACCGAGAACATTACGGGCAAACTCTATGACCATGCACTGCATGCCCAGGCAGATGCCGAATGTGGGAACATCGTGCTCACGGCACCACTTGAGAGCGACGAACTTTCCATCGATGCCTCGCTGTCCGAAGCCCGGTGCTATGATGACTCCGTCCATGTCGCCAAGCAGTTCGCCGACATTTGCATCGTTAATCTTCTCGGAATGTATATATACGACCTTGAGTTTATGTCCGGCATATGTGGCGCTATGGAACAGCGCCTCGTTTATGGACTTGTACGCATCCTGCAGTTCTACGTATTTTCCGACAAGCCCGATGGTGACCGTGTCGACTGCATTGTCAAACTTATGGATAAAATCCATCCATGGGGCCATCTTCGGTTCGCCTTCTATGGGCATTGCGGTCTTGTTGAGAATAATCTCGTCAACATGCTGGGCATGCATCATAAGAGGCACCTTGTATATGGAGTTTACGTCGTTCGACTGCACGACGGAGTCGGGGGCTACGTTGCAGAACTGTGCAATCTTCCGCCGCATTTCGGCGGGAATCTCTTTCTCAGCGCGGAGCACAAGTATGTCCGGCTGGATACCGAGTTCCTGAAGAGCCTTTACGGAGTGCTGTGTGGGCTTGGTCTTGAGTTCTTTCGCAGCGGCTATATACGGCACATATGTGAGATGCACGCAGACGGAATTCCGGCCGAGTTCCCAACGAAGCTGACGGACGGCCTCAAGAAACGGGAGTGACTCAATATCGCCTACCGTGCCGCCGATCTCTGTGATGACGAAGTCGTAGTTTCCGGTATTTCCAAGGAATTTGATTCGTCGCTTAATCTCGTCAGTGATATGAGGTACAA
>CAMWZB010000221.1 GCA_947178655.1 uncultured Porphyromonadaceae bacterium | reverse complement strand
GCTTCGGTCATACGCGAAAGAAGAGCGTCGATATCGGTCGCGCTGCAGTTCGCAGTGATGTCGGTGAGTGTGAAGTTGTCATATCCGGTTATGAACTCGACTTCTTCCGGGTGGTCGGATGTGAATCCGACAGAGACGCTTTCCACTCCGTTGACTCCGAAAGTGACTCCTGTGCGTGTCCATGTTCCGGAGGCTGATGGCTGTGCCGATTCAGTTCCGGCGGAGTTTGTGGCGAATACCGAAGTCACACCGTTGCCCTGTCGGTAGATCATTCCCGGAGAAACTCTCACCGGCAAAAGCAGGAAGACATGCTGATGCCAGGGCAAAAGCCAGAACGGCAAGTGTTTTTTTCATAGGTTGGTATTAAGATGGATATGGTTTAATATAAATGATTTGTGCGCGTGAATCATAGTATGGGGATTCGCGTTCAAAGATATTAAAAAATCTTCTGTTCGCCAAAGTCGGCGCCTCCGAACGCCTCCGAACGCTGATAAATATTATGTAAAAAAATTTCACAATATTTTGAATTTGCAAAAATGTCATTATCTTTGCAGCAGAAATGTTCATAATGCTGCTGTTTGGGGCTGCATGCTGTCACCGGAGTGGCGACAACAGCGTTCGCGTATCAAATCCATCATCACATCTCAATAATTTATGCAAAAAATCATCATTTCCTTAGCTGCATTAGCTTCAACTCTGTTTGCCGGAGCGGCAGAATCAGAGGTCTTGCTCTATGGCCAGTTGTATACGGGCACGGGCGACTACAGTATCTACAGTTTCTCGTCAGGGTCTGACGACGGTTTCGAAAAGGTGGCTGACATCGCCGCCGAGCCCAACTGCGGGTCGGTGTCGACAGGTTCGCGTTTCTACGCATTCTCAGCAGAGCCTGGAGACTACGGCAATGAGTATGCTGCCTATGTGTACGATGCCAACACCGGTTACAGTCTCATCACTCGCATAGGAGACGCCTATTCCATAGCCAAGCCCCAGCAGGTGCTGGCCTACGATGCCACAACATCCAATATCTATACGGCATATCAGGAGAGCAGTTATTACGGCACGGAGTCGTATCTCGGCATAGTCAACATTTCGAACCGAACCATCACGCGAGTGGGCTATGGCAGTCTCTATTTCGGCTACGGAAAGACCTACATAGTGGCTATGGCAGCCAATCCTGACGGCGAGTTATATGCCATAGCTTCGAATTCATACCTTTATAAAATCGACAAGACCAATGGCGACATCTCTATGGTCGGCTCTACGGGCATCTATCCCGAGTACGAGCAGTCCATGACATTCAGTCCCGACGGCAGCGTCATCTATTGGGCTGCCTGCAACGATGATATCGCCGCTCTCTACAGTGTCGACCCGGCCACAGGCAATGCGACTAAAATCAAGGACTTCCCCGGCAATCAGGAGTTCGTGTCTCTCTGGGTAGGCGCAGCTGTCGTGGCTGACGGCGCTCCTGGTGCCGCGACTGCGCTGGAAGCTGTATTCGAAGGCCCGTCGCTCACAGGCGAGCTTTCATTCGTGGCACCTGAGATTACTCATGGAGGCGATGCGCTTGAGGGCGAACTTTCCTATGAAGTCTTCGCCGGCGACGAATCCGTCTGCTCCGGCACTGCATACCCCGGAGACAAAGTGACCTGTACAGTGACTGTCGCTGAAGCCGGGCTCGTTGACTTCACTGTGACATTCTCCAATGCAAATGGTGCCGGAGATGCAGCATCGCTCAATGGCATATACGCAGGTCCGGATGTTCCGGTCTTTGTAGATAATCTCACCCTCACTGCCGGAGAGGGCGAAGGCGAGTTCATCATATCCTGGGATGCACCCACTGTCGGCGCTCATGGCGGCTATGTCGATGCCTCGGCGCTTAAATACCGCCTGCGCCGTCTGCCTGATTTCACGGTGCTGTCCGACGATGCTGTCTCACCGTATACGGATACATTTGTTTCGAGTATTCCCGTGAGCTGCTCGTACGAAGTGATGCCGTATGTCGACGAGAACATTTCAGGGCTTCCGAAGACTACTGAATCCGTCATGACCGGCCAGCCGTATGAAGTGCCGTATGCAGAGGACTTTGCTTCCACTGACCACATAGGGAGCTGGACCATCATAGATGGCAACGATGACGGTCATACGTGGGACTACCAGTGGGATTTCGGTTACTACCGTGCCTATGATAACGAGAATGCCAAAGACGAGTGGCTCATATCTCCGTATGTCAGCCTCGAGGCGGGCCAACAGTATATTTTCTCGGCAGACTTCCGCACCATAGCTCAGGAGACGGTCGAGGTATGTGCCGGTACCGGTCTGACTGCCGCTGACATGACTGTGGTCGTACTCGAAGCTGAAACGATTCCCGACACTGATTACAGCTGGGTGGCGCGCAAAGTTCTGTTCACCGTGCCTGAATCGGGCCGCTACCATTTCGGCATCCACGCCATGACATCTTCGCCCGAGGATGCCCTGGCCTTATACGTGGACAACGTCAAGGTCGAGCTTGACCCCAATTCGTCCATCGGCACGCCCGCGACTGTCGGAGCTGCTTCGCAGCAGCGTTACTTCAATCTTCAGGGTGTAGAGGTTTCACGCGATGCTCTCGTTCCGGGAGTCTACATCATAACGTCAGGAGAG
>CAMWZB010000220.1 GCA_947178655.1 uncultured Porphyromonadaceae bacterium | reverse complement strand
GTATGCGTATGTATCTGTTCATTTTACTACGATTTTGACTGTTGTGGTTCTGTGCTTGGAGTCGGAGAGGGTGAGCAGATAGATGCCCCGGCACTGCGGCGCAGGCACGGTGCCCGTCGGGCTGATTCGGTCAGCGCTGATGAGTTGTCCCGAAAGAGAGTGGAGCGCATATGCCGTGAAGTCGCCCGGGGTCAGCTCGATTTCCGATCCGGCCTCGACCACGTTGCGCGCTGTGGGAGCGGCACCGTCGCGGAGCGTGATGTCGGCTATGCCCGTCCCGTCGTCGATGATGACGGTCTTGTCGGCGTTGAGTTCGTTGTCCGACACGTTGTCGTGGACGAGCGTGGCGGATATGTGCGCGCCGCTGCGGGCGAATATTCCCGAGCCGAGGGTAGCCTCACAGCGCGTGACGGTGCAGTTGCGGATGACGGCGCCCTCGGAGGCGTTGATGCCTCCGCCTGTGCAGCGTCCTGTCGCGGCAGTGTAGCTTCCGGCTGGAAGGACGCGGCAGTACTGCCAGCGGTTCAGCGCCATCAGCTCGCCTGTCCGCAGGTCAGCCACGTAGCGTCCGTCCAGCCCGGCCGACTCCGCTTCGCCTGCGGTCCATATCATTGATGTTCCGAAGTCCCTGCAGCCGTTCGCGGCAAGGCTGCCGCTGATGATGTCGAAGGCAGGGTAGAGGAGTATGGCACGGGCGTCGTCGGCCGTGGGGATGCGCCAGTGCGCGTTGCCCCATGAGTAGGCCGTGCCGGCGAAGTGCTCCGCGCGGCCGTACTGGCAGAGCTTGCTCACGAATGTCGTCGAGATGACATCGACCGTGTTCGAGGCCCGGTCGGTGTTGATGACCACGCCTTTGGTCTTGTCGATATACTCGCCGACCGACGGCATGCCGCTTCGGCAGAGGCGTACGACGCAGTTCTCGAGCGTGCATCCGCCGGAGATGAGCGCTCCCGCTCCTGTGGTGGCCGAGCCGTGCTCGATGACGAATCCGTCGAACGTGGCCGGCGTGTCGAGCACCCCCGACTGCGTCAGCACCCTGAAGCGGTCGCAGCCGTCGAGGATGGAGCCTGCGTCGGAGTCCTCCGACGGCAGCACGCGGCTCTCCGGCGAGTCGTCGCCGACGGTGTATCCGCCGAGCACGGTCACGCCGTTGCGCACGGCGAACCCTCCGCGGTAGCGTCCCTGAGCCACAATCACCGTATCGCCCGGGGCGGCGTTCTCTATGACGGAGTACAGCCTGTCCGACGCATCATCCCACGATAGCCCGCTGCCGTCGCCGCGGCTTTCGGGTGCCACATAGTAGCGCTGTCCGGCATGAGCGCCGAGGCAGCAGAAGCATAGTGTAGCGAATAAAAGATGTCTCATATGATAAGGTTTGAAAATTGGCTCGGGACGGAGGGTGTCGGATTCCGATGCAAAGTTATTCCGACTTGTTTTCGTCTGATGTCCAAATTTATGACATAGTTGTCCAAATTTTGTAATTTGTTGGTTATGTGTGCGTAAATTCTAATTTTTATTCCTATCTTTGCATATCTCATTATCACACAGGCCATGGAAATATCAGGACATCATGCACGGCTCGCCATAGTGGCTTTGCTGCTCTACGCGGCTGCAGTCTTCGGCTGCGGCGCCGAGACCATGCGCGTCATCACCAACCGCGACGGACTCTCGTCCATGTCGGTCTTCTGTCTGCAACAGGACCGCTCGGGCTACATGTGGGCCGGAACGTACGAGGGCCTGAACCGCCACCGCGGCTACGACATCGACGTGTTCCGCTCGGGCTTCGGCGAGAACGACGAGATTTCGGGCTTCCTGATAGAGAAGATTCACGAGTCGGACGACGGCGCCCTGTGGGTGCACTCCAACTACGGATATGACCGCTTCGACCCGGCCGCGGCGCGCGTAGAGCACCATCCCGAGATCAACGGCTCGTACAAAAGCGCCGTGTCGCCCTCGGGCATGGCCGTGGCCATGGTGCCGGACGGCACATTCTACTGCTATGACAGCGCCGCGCGCGGATTCAAGGCCGCCGGGCTGCCGGGCGTCAGATACGGGGATGTCCTCGGCTTCTCCTTCGACAGCCTCGGACGCCTGCTGGTGGCGCGCCGTCATGATCTGCTGACATTCACGCGCGGCTCGGCGGCTTTCGAGCTTGCCGATACGCTCGAGTTCGGCACGGATATGAAGTTTTTCTGCCGGGCCGCTGACGGCGGCTTTTATGCCGTGGACGAGAACTACACCATCTACCGGCTCGGAAGCGACCTCGGCAGGCCGGAATTCGTCTACACCATCGACCCTCCTGCCCGTATGCGCGGACTCATCGGAGGCGTCGTCCGCGCCGACGACCGCATAGTGGTGGGATTCAAGAACGAAGGCGCCATGATGGTGACGCCCTCCACGGGGGCTGTGCGTGTGCTCGACATCCCCTTCGGCGTGTTCGACCTCTGCTACGACAGCAGCCAGCGCATACTCTGGGCCGCTACCGACGGCGGCGGTATCTACACCTGGTGCGACGGCCCCTTCGACTTCGACAGCGATTTCTTCAGCGACTTTACTGACCTGAATATCAGCAAGCAGGCCCGTGCCATATACCATGACTCCGACGGCGACTACTGGATCTCTCTCTTATACACATATGACGCTGCCGA
>CAMWZB010000219.1 GCA_947178655.1 uncultured Porphyromonadaceae bacterium | reverse complement strand
ACGGCACGCAGTGGACCGACATCGACTCGCGCGCAGACGAGGAATTCCTCCACCTCGGCGATACTCATCTCTAAACCTTCAGCCTCCCCGAAGACCGCAACACCCTTCCGGCCTACACCGCTTACCGCCTCGTGATGACAGCCGCCGACGGAGCGTCTGCTGTCGAACTTTCCGAATGGCAGCTTCTCGGCTTCCCCGAGCGGATCGTCACAAGCGTCACCGGCAACGGCGGCTCCATAAAGGGCGAACACGCCGGATACAATGTGGGCCAGTACGTAGAGACCGTCGAGCAGCTCATCACCGACGACATCAACAAGAAGTACTGCGCCACAGGCCACTACACCGGCTGGGTCGAATATCAGTCGCTCGAGAAAACCGTGCCGTCAGGCTACTCGCTCATCTCGGCCAAGGACCTGCCGAACCGCAACCCCAGCAGCTGGCGCTTCGAAGGCTATGACGCCGCCACAGGCACATGGGACGTGCTGGACGAACGCACCGACTGCGAATTCCTCGTCAACCACCACACCCTGCGCTTCGCCGTCAGCACCGACAAAGCCTACGACAGCTTCCGCCTCTACATCACCGGCAACAAGGGCGAAGTGAACATGCAGTTCGCCAAGTGGCAGATTTTCGGCACTCCTGCAAGCGAGCGCAAAATCAAAGTGGCCTGCACGGGCAACAGCATCACGGCGAACGCGCGGCTTGAGGAGCAGGACCGCTATCCCTCGATACTCGGACGTCTCCTCGGCGACGGATACATCGTCGAGAACTTCGGCGAAGGCGGCGCCACCATCATCAAAGGCTCGTCGCATCCCTACTGGGACCAGTCGCAGTACACATCGGCACTCGCATGGAAGCCCGACGTGCTCGTAGCCAAATTCGGCACGAACGACTCCAACCCCGACAACTGGAAGAAACGCGACCGCTTCGTGGACGACTACGTCGACTACATCAACTCCTTCAAAGCCGTCAATCCCGACATCCGCGTAATCCTGTGCTACCCGATAGCATCGTGGAACAGCACCATGCCCATCGTCGACGAGACGGTGACATCCGAAATCATACCGCTCATCGACGAGGTGGCCCGTCAGACAGGCGCCTCCATAGTCGACCTGCACCGTCCGACCGAGGGCAAGGTCTACCTCACATATGACTACGTGCACCCGTGGACCGAAGGCACCACCCTCATGGCCCGTCATATCGCCCCGGCCATCGATCCGACGGTCGTGCTCCCCGACACCGAGGCCGGTTTCTGGCAGCGCGTGGAAGACTTCGACCGCACCGACCGCGTGGTGAATCCTGCCGCCAACCGCTCGGCAAGCGACCTCACCCCCCTCTTCGACAATGACACCGACACGGAAGTCGACCTCGGCAAGATGACAGAGGACGGCCTGACATTCGCCTTCGAGCTTCCCGAGAATTTCCGTGCCACGGGCTACGCCCTCACATGGGGCAGCACTACTCCGGGCAGCGCCCTCACCGCATGGACACTCCAGGTATCGGCCGACGGCGGCGAGTGGACCGACCTCGACAGCCGCAGCAACCAAGTGTTCCTCTCACCGCTTGAGACGAACATGTATCAGATAGCCATCGAAGGCAACAGCTCAAAGAACGCCCGCAATATCCCTGCAGGCAGATACTTCAGAATGTTGCTCAAGGGCGACGCCGCAGCCACGGACAACGTCACGCTCTCCGAGTTCCAGCTCTTCGGCATGAACGAGACCATGGCCACGGAAGTGACCGGCAACGGCGGACGCATCACCAACCAGTATGACGGCTTCAACGCCAACGGCTACGTAGAGACCGTCGACAACCTCATCAACGACGACATAGCCTCGAAGTACTGCGTGACAGGCCACAAGAGCTTCTGGGTACAGTACGAATCGCCCCGCGCCGTGGTCATCGACCGCTACTCCATATCCAACGCATTCGACGACATCAGCCGCAACCCGCGCTCGTGGGATCTCCAGGGCTCCAACGACGGAGTGAACTGGGACACGCTCGACAGCCGCGACGACCAGTCGTTCATGGTGCGCCTGAACACTGTCGAATATCCCGTCACCACCGACAAGGCCTACACCCGCTACCGCCTCAATGTCCGCGACAACAACGGCAGCAATGAGACACAGTTCGCCAAGTGGAAGCTCTTCGAGAAGAAAACCCCGACATCAGTCGGCGAAGTACTCACGGGCGACAGCGCCGACGCTCAGCTCTACAACGTCAGCGGCCTCCCCGTGGACGACTCCTACAAAGGACTCGTCATCAGCCGCGGACGCAAATTCATCGCAAAGTAAGATAGCAGAGTCGCTCACACTCAAACCGTACAGCTATACCGCAGTGAGTGTCAGCTGCACGCCCTGAGCCGGCGAAAAAACCGGTTTCATCGAAATAATAACACAACAGGGCGCCCGGACGGCAAATTCGTCCGGACGCCCTGTTGTATGAGTTTATGTGGAATAAGCGATTACTTCTGCATCATCTCCACAGAGCGGGCGATGAACTGTGCGAGCTGCTCGCCACGGAGAAGTCCATTGCCGAGGAGGGCAAGGTCGACGAGCTGGCTGACTTCCTGCTCCTGTCTCTGAAAAGAATCTCCGAGACCACCACACCGCGGCGGCTGGCGTATAACGTCATCTGCGTGAAAAAAAAAAA
>CAMWZB010000218.1 GCA_947178655.1 uncultured Porphyromonadaceae bacterium | reverse complement strand
AAAGGTACGATTTTTTTTCGACCTGTACAAATTTTTTTTTTGCCTCGGGTGACGGCAAATCTTATGTTTGGCAGTTCGGCGAAAAAAGCGTATCTTTGCGCCGTACAACGGTATCCTCTGCGGAGGATTGAAAAGGGAATCCGGTGCGAAGCCGGAACAGTACCCGCTGCTGTGAGTTCCGATGCCGAATGTCGCTTGTATATGTCATTGGAGGCATACCTCCGAGAAGACGCAAGGTGACAGGAACAAGTCAGAAGACCTGCCGATGTATGGGAATCACTCGCTCGTGCCGTATGTGTGCGGGAGTCGGTTCCGTGCTTTTAGCCTGCGGGAATATAGGCTGGTGCGTTTGCTTGCATCGTTCGCTGTCTGTGCCCGCGTGTATGTATAGTATCTGACGAATGATGAATAGAACAATCAGTATATCACTCTTTGCCATAATTGTCAGCCTGTTCGGGTGCCTAACGGCTGTGGCTTCTGACCGCAGCGCGACAGATGCCGATACGGTCCCCGAACAACTCAATGAACTTGTCGTGACCGGGCGCCGGGCGCCGAAGGTGACTATCCCTGCGCAGGTGCTCTCGGGCGAAGAGCTCAAGCGCATGAACAGCAACAGTGTGGCTGATGCACTCCGTTACTTCTCCGGTGTGCAGGTCAAGGACTATGGCGGTGTGGGTGGCATCAAGACGGTGAATATACGTTCGATGGGCACCAATCACAGCGGAGTGGTGTACGACGGTGTCGAGCTCGGCAATGCCCAGAACGGTCAGATTGATCTCGGACAGTTCTCGCTCGACAATATAGAGTCGCTGTCGCTATACAACGGCCAGAAAAGCGATATACTCCAGCCGGCCAAAGACTTCGGCTCTGCAGGTACAATATATATGCGGACACGCACGCCCAAGTTCGCCGAGAACGAGACTTATCACGCCCGAGCCACCGTCCGCACGGGTTCGTTCGATCTCCTGAATCCGTCGGCTTTGGTCGAACTGAAACTTTCGAGCCGCGTCAATGCCCAGCTCAGTGCAGAGTGGCTCAACTCAAGCGGTAAGTACAAATTCCGTTACCGTCGTGTCAATCCGGCAGGCGAGACGGCCTATGACACTACTGCCGTGCGTCAGAACGGCGACATCGACGCCACTCGGCTCGAACTGAATTTCAACGGCACGCTCCGGTGCGGTTCTTGGTCGGCCAAGGCATACAACTATACGTCGGAGCGCGGTGTGCCCGGCGCAATAGTCAACAACGTATGGCGCCGCGGCGAACGCATATGGGACAACAACTCATTCGTTCAGGGCCGCTTCACCGGTTACTGGGGCCGGTTTACGTCGCTGAACAATGTCAAGTACGCCTTCTATCGCACGCACTACGTCAATAACGATGACAAGCAGTTGAAGATAGATAACCTCTACCGTCAGAAAGAGATATATCTCTCGTCGGCCAATGAGTACGAGATACTGCCGCAGTGGAGTGTGTCGGCTTCGTATGACTTCATGTGGAACACTCTTGACGCTGATATGTACGGCTTCGCCAAGCCTGACCGATTCTCGCATTTTCTCTCTGCCGCCACAGCGCTCAGTCTCGACCGGTTCAAACTTCAGGCCAGTGCTTTGGGAACATTCATACATGACCAGCTCAATGGGCAGCAGTCGCCGGCCGACAAGAAGGTATTCACTCCGGCGGTCTACGTGTCGGGCCAGCCGCTGCGCAGCAGCGATTTCTCAGTCCGTGCGTTCTACAAACGCTCTTTCCGCATGCCTACCTTCAATGACCTCTATTACGCCGACATGGGCAACTCGGCACTCAGCCCGGAGCGGGTCACCCAGTATAACGTCGGTCTTGTGTATGCACGAAGCCGGTCGGCAGGATTCGTACCCGATATGCGCTTCAGTGTCGATGCATATTATAATAAGGTGAAGGACAAGATTGTGGCCTATCCGAAGGGACAACAATTCCGCTGGACCATGCTCAATCTCGGCAAGGTGGACATCAAAGGCGTCGACGTGACCGCATCCGTCACTGTAAATCCCATTGACGACTTCCTTATTACAGCCCGTGCGCAATACACCTTCCAGGAGGCCATCGACGTTACCAATCCGGCTGACAACTACTACCGCGACCAGATTCCCTATATCCCGCATCACTCAGGGGCTGCCGTAGTCAACCTTACATGGCGAGGATGGAATCTCAACTACTCGTGGATATACGTGGGCGAACGCTACAATCAGCAGGAGAACATCCGCTACAACTATACGCAGCCGTGGTACACCTCCGACCTGTCAGCAAGCAAGGATTTCAGACTTGGCCGTGTGGCTATGCGTGCGCTTGTTGAAGTCAATAATCTGCTCAGTCAGGACTATGACGTCATCATCAACTACCCGATGCCCAAACGCAACTATCGTTTTACTCTCTCCGTCGAAATATGAATATCAGAATCATCCGCAAACTCTTTTTTTTCGTATATTTTCTGCCGCTCCTTATGGTTGCCACGAGTTGTCGCGAGGACGAACTCGTGGTGCCTACGGAGTATGATGTCATCCCCGAGACGCCCTCGGAGTCGACCCGCATCAGCGGATTCTATCTCGTGAATGAGGGCAATATGGGCTCCAACAAGTGTACGCTCGACTATTTCGACTACTTCACCGGCCTGTACGCCCGCAATTT
>CAMWZB010000217.1 GCA_947178655.1 uncultured Porphyromonadaceae bacterium | reverse complement strand
ATGTTTTTCCAGTCGCCGGCGCTTGCAGCGGGGGTCACATCCGCATCAAGGTTTCCGTTCGGAATCTGACGGGCCTGCTCGGCGGTGATGTCGGCCGGAGCTGATTTCATATTGCCTATTTTTACTCGAACCAGATTCTTCTGGCCGGGGGTGAGGCCGTTGAAGTCAAAATATTCGCCGTTGCGTGTAGCAGCCACTGTCGTGTAGGTGTTGCCTCCGTCGGCGCTTACTTCAACTGACACGCCTGCGTAGTCGATGCTGTATGAGCCGTCGTTGTCCTTGGAGGGCACAACGTGCAGAGTGCCATGGGTCGCAAAAATATTGTTGTCATCGACCTCCACTGCGAAAGGGACGCCGGCCACTTTAAGCTCTCCGCTGATGATGTCGGCGCACTTGGCGCGCAGTACGAGGTCGCCGGTGTGGGTGGTCGGGATGGTGACGGTGATGAGGTAGCGCTTCGATGCGCGGCTCTTGTTGTCCTCGGTCACGTCCTTGATGGGGAGTTCGGACCACAGACCGCCTGCGTAGTTGTTGAGATACTCGATTCTGACGTTGTTCATCACGTCGGAGCCGTTGTATTCGAGGCCTGCCTGCAGGTTCTGTCCGGGAGCTTCGTATGTGTCAGTCTGATATAGCTCTATCTGTACGCTTTCGACATCGACGCGGAGTTCGAGGGGCTCGCTTTCGCGGCTGTACTTGTCGGTGACGGTGACGGTGAACACGTTCGAGTTGTCACCCTCGACGGCCTTGATGCTTGAAATGACTGATGAGAAGTCGATTACGGCCATTTCGCCCGGTTTGTTCCAGAGGCCGAGGGTGCTGAGGCCGAATTCCTGAAGCGTGGTCAGCGAAGCGCCGGGATTGATCAGGCTGACAGTGCCGGGCCATCCGCGTCCGGTGAGGTACTCGGAAGAGGTGGTGAGGGTCACGTCCTTGATGCCTGCGAGGGCGATGATGTTCATGGTGACCTTGCCGTCGAATCCCATGCCTGAAACTGCTTCGACAGCTTCGCCCGGGGTGAAGCCGCCGGCCTCGATGGTGGGCACGGGAGCTGCGAGGATTTCGTCGCTGATGTCGATGTCGACATTCTCGGTGGCGAAGTTCTCGTCGAATGTCACGCTGATGACAGCGCTTGACGCCTCGCCTCCGTTGACGTCGACGTTCACGTGATAGTGGTAGCGGGCCTCGGCCTTCACGGGGTCGAGAGCGATAGTCGCAGTCTTGCCGTTGGGCTTGGTGAAGTTGATGGAGATGCGCACATCGCCGGGAGCGACGTATATGGGGCGCGTCTCGTCCTTGGCGTATGCCAGACTGTTGACCGTGGCACTCCAGTCGGTCATGTATTCGCGGAAAGTATCGGAGTAGGTGAGCGATACCATGGCGTTTGCCATAGTGGCGGTGAGGCCCACTTCGGTGGTGCCTCCGTCGACGATAGTGATGTCCTGCGAACCCTTGTACGCCGGAGATTCGAATCCTTCGTCCTTGATGTCGCCGTAGTACGCCTCTACGGTATAGGCCCCTGTGGGGAACTGCTGAGAAGCATCGAAAGATGCGATTGTACCCAATTCGTAGGATTTCGATCCGTCTGCGGCCACCAGTCGGAGGGAGAGGTCGCCTACAGTCAGTTCACCTTCGGCGCGGCTGCCCGGAGCAGCCTCTGCCGACGACACCACCTTAGTGTCGATTCCTACCATGGGTGCAAAGCTGCCGGTGCCTTTGCCGGAGAAGCCCCACTGGTCGGAACATCCACCGAGCACAGTGGCTGCCGTCACGGCGAACACACCCATTCGGAAAAGTTTCTGTTTCATTGTAATATGGTTGGTTATTAGTACATGTTTAAGCCGGTGACATAAGTACGCGCATGATGGAGTACTTGTCAAAAATGTGACAAATGTAGCAATTTTTTACATAGCAACCAAAAACAATGGCTAAAACTGCCAAATTTTTCAATAAAAAGTATAATTGGGTTACTCAGATCAGGCTATTGCGGAGTAATGAATAATTTCGTACCTTTGCGGCTTGAAAATAATATATTAATCATCTGCATAAGACTATTATGAAACTCAAATCCATCTTTATCGCACTGGCTGCAGCAGCCTCCTTCACATTCGCATCCTGCGGCACCAAAGAAGCCGACAAAGCCGCTGAGGCTTCTGCCATCAGCGTTGACTCCGTATTTGCCGGCGCCGAGAAACTTCTTGGCGATACCGTCGAAGTGAAGGGCTTCTGCTCGCACCTGTGCGCCCACGGCGGCACGAAGGCATTTCTCGTTGGTGCCGACTCCTCGCTCGTACTCCGCTGCCAGGCTACCGCTGAAATGGGCGGCGCTTTCGCTCCCGACACCAAGGGCCACGAACTCACCGTTCGCGGCGTAGTGCGCGAGACCCGCATCGGCGAGGAAGAAGTCGTGGCCATGGAGGCCCGTCAGGCTGCTGCCGACTCTGCCGCACAGGCTCATCAGGCATGCGACACCGAGAAGAAAGCCCAGGGTCAGGAAGGCATCGACTCCTTCGCCGACCGCATGGCCGACTACCGTGCCAAAATCGCTGCCCGTCAGGAGGCTGAAGGCAAGGCTTACCTGTCGTTCTACTACATCTCTCTCTTAAACACATCTCCGAGCCCACGACACCGCGGCTGATCTCGTATGGCGTCTTCTGCTTGAAAAAAATATAGGG
>CAMWZB010000216.1 GCA_947178655.1 uncultured Porphyromonadaceae bacterium | reverse complement strand
CTGTGTTTCTGCCTGTACTTTGGCCGTCGGAGAGGGAAGCGGCTTTTTGGGCACGATAAATATGGAGAGAGATATGAGCAGGGCTGCCACCGAAGCGACGAACGAGTAGTGGATGCCCGTATTGAATACCTTGAGGTACTCGGTGCAGAATGCCTGCAGGTCGGTGCCGGCAGTGTGTCCGGCAGCAGTAGCCACGGCGTAGAGATTCTCCATGTTTTCAGCCGTCATTGTGCCGGTGACGCTGAGGTACTGGTGGCACATCTCGGGGAAGTCGGCGTTATAGACCATGTCGTTCACTCCGAGCCACCAGCTGCGGAGCAGGGGTGCCACGAAGGGAGCGATGAGGCCGCCGATGTTGATGAACACGTAGAAAATCTGGAATCCCGAGTCTCGCTGGGCCGAGTAGCGCGGATTGTCGTAGAGCTGACCTACCATGGCCTGAAGATTGCCCTTGAAGAGGCCGTTGCCGAAGGCAATGAAGAAGAGTGCCACGCAGGTGAATACGAGCAGCCATGTGCGGTTCTCGTTGTCGGCGAGGATGGGTACAGACAGCAGGCAGTAGCCCAGCGTCATGATGATAAGGCCGGTGATAATGGTGCCTTTGAAGTTGCGTGTGCGGTCGGCTATGACACCACCCACAAGGCTGAGAATGTATATGCCGGCATAGAAGAATGAATAGATGAGCGAGCTCTCATCGCCCGAAAGACCAAACTTGGAGCAGAGGAACAGTACGAGTACGGCGTTCATGATGTAGTAGCCGAAACGCTCGCCCATGTTGCTTAATGCCGCCGGAATCAGTCCTTTTGGTTGGTTCTTAAACATCGCGAAACAGTTGTATTAGATTGAGTGGATTATAAAAAATTACTTTCTCGGTGCTAAATTAATAAAAAAAGTCCGGAAATCAATCGTAAAGGCACCGAAAATATAGGGTCATCATTACTTTCCGTCGCCGAGTGCGGCGAGCCTGCGGCAGCCGTCGTCGAGAAGGTCGAGGACGAGTTCGAATCCTTCGGCGCCTTCATAGTACGGGTCGGGAACGTGGTCGGAGCGCATGGCTATGTCGATGAACGTGGCCATCGGTACGATGCGCTGTTCGGCTTCGGGAGTCGGAGCGATGGCGCGTAGGTTGCGCTCGTTCTGTGCGTCCATGGGTATCACCAGGTCGAAGTCGTCGAAGTCCGACGGACGGACCTGGCGGCAGCGGTGGGTGAGCTCGATGCCTCGGCGGCGTGCGTGGATGCGCATGCGGTTGTCGGGGAGCTGGCCTATGTGCCAGTCTCCGGTGCCGGCGGAGTCGATTTCCCATCGGTCGGCTGTGCCTTTTTCCTCTACGATTGCGCGGAGGACGCCCTCTGCTGCCGGTGAGCGGCATATGTTGCCCAGGCACACGAAGAGTACGCGTATGCGGCCATTGTTGCGGAGAGTGTCGAAGCGCTTGCGGAGGCGGTCAGTGATGTTCATGCTTATGATATTTTTTAGTAGCCGCGGTCGCCGAATATGGCTGTGCCGACGCGTACGAGATTGGCTCCCTCTTCGATGGCCATCGGATAGTCGTGACTCATGCCCATGGAGAGGATGTCGAATCCGCGCAGGTCAGGACACAAGGCGCTGATGCGGGCCTTGGTAGCGGCAGCCAGACGGAAGTCGGCACGGACGCGGTCGGTGTCGTCGGTGTTGGAGGCCATGGCCATGACGCCGCATATGTGTGTGGCTCTGAGAGTCTGATAGGTCTTGCGGCTGAAGAATTCGATAAGTTCGTCGGGCGAGAAGCCGAATTTCGTCTCTTCGGCTGCCACATGGAGCTGCAGGAGCACACGGCTCACTATGCCCGCCCGGACCGATTCGTCGTCGATGAGCCGCAGCAGTCTCTCCGAGTCGACGCTCTCGATCAGAGCCACCTGACGGGTCTCTATGAGGCGTCGTACCTTGTTGGTCTGCAAATGGCCTATGAAGTGCCAGCGGATGTCGGACGGCAGTTCCTTCATCTTGGCTTCGAGTTCCTGCATCCGGCTTTCGCCGAATAGCCGCTGGCCCGCGCCATATGCTTCCATGATGGCTTCGGCAGGATGGAATTTGCTCACGGCGACAAGTTCCACACCCTCGGGGAGTGTGGAACGGATGTCGTCGAGAGCCTTGGCTATGGAAGTCATTATTCCACAACTTTCATTTTGTATACGTCCATGAGGGGAGTCTCGTTGATGGAGACAATCTCATAGTCGGCCATGGTGCCCTTCATGCCTTCTTCGAAGTTCTCGAAAGCCTGGCGGAAGTTGCATGCCTGCACGAGAATCTGCGAGATGGAGCGCTTTTCGGCTGCGGTCTTTTCGTCGATGGTGATGAAGGCCACCTTGACCAGATACCAGCGGTCGCCGCCTTCGTACCAGAATATCTCAGAGATTTTTGTGGGCTTGATAGCCGATATGTTGAATTCCCCGGAGATGAAGGGAGTCTGTTCTTCGGTGATGCGTGCTTCGGCTTCGGTGAAAGAAAGGGCGTCGACGAGATAGGGTTCGTTGACTTTCTTCACTGAGCCGTTTTCCTGAAGTTTTTCGTAGCGTACTTTACATTCAAACCAGTTTGCCATATTTTTATGCTTTTATATTCGGTAATTGGAGTGCAAAGTTACTCATAATTTTTTAATATTCGGGTCAGCGGCGCCGGGCTTTTGACGCTTCGAACAGCGGTTTCACCA
>CAMWZB010000215.1 GCA_947178655.1 uncultured Porphyromonadaceae bacterium | reverse complement strand
GTCAAGACCTCCGTAAGCAATTCTCTCGAGCACGCCGGCATCGACCGTATGATTGGCTCTGACCATATCTGCGACCATATAACCAAAGCTGTGAAGATGGCCAACCTTATCGCCGCCGAAACCAACGCCCGGGCGCGCAAATAACGGACACGGCCCTATAACGGAACTGGCAATCAACATATTACAATTGGTTTAATTGGCAAAATGTTAAAAATAACCTAAAATTGTGTTTTTTTCGTTCATTTTTTTTGCCAGTTCCGAAATATGCTCTACCTTTGTAGCGTTTTTGAAAAGCAAACAATTGTTTTATTACTAAATCAAAACGAAAATGAAAAAGTTAGTATTGATGCTTGCTGTAGTATTCAGCATGTCGTTCTTCGCTTGCGGCAACAAAGAAGCTGCTACTGAAGCCGAAACAACCGAAGCTCCCGTAGAAGCTGTAGTTGAAGAAGTTACTGAAGCTGTTGACACCACCGCTGCCGCTGTTGCAGACTCTGTAGTTGAAGTAGCTACTGAAGTTGTTGAAGCTCCCGCTGCAAACTAATCAGCCCACTACTCTGACATAATGTACCCCTTGAACAGGGGACATTCTTTAAGAAGCCAAAGAGGTCGTTCGCCACTGCGAATGACCCCTTAATTTTTTGTGGGTGTACGTCGCTGTCATTTCACCCTCATATACCTCAGAGTGGACTTGAGGAGAGGAAAGCTGAGGCGAAGCACAGTGCCCTGCACTTCAAGAGTGGCACTGTTCTCGGCATCGACACCGAGCCCCGAGGCATCAAGCCAGTAGAGATTGTAATGCCCCTGAAAGGGAGTCGGAGTAAGGCGCCCTTTTATCTGCAATGGATTGAAATTACCGACAGAATCAAGCAGGACTATAGCATAGGAGCCGCTGTCTTCGGCGACTGTGGCCATGCGATATCGTGCGGCAGGCATGGCAAGCGAAGGATCGGTATCGCGGTCAAGGTAGTTCCACAGTCCTTCGACACCGTCGGTTGATGCCTCAAGATAGCGCATCAGAGCGTCCGTGTCGGAAAAAGGGGCGTATTCAGGGGCCGGCACTGAAGTATAGTACACGTCGTTTCGGAGTTCACGCAACTTCACGGTGGAGGTATAGCCGATAAGGCCGGAGGCGTACATGTCAAATGGTACCGGCACTGTGTATGAGATGCGGTCAGTACCGAACGAAACGCCGGCAGAGACGGCGTCGGCACGGAGTATGGCAGAGAATCCGATTTCCGCGCCGTCCGAATATGATGCTGCGAACGCACCGGAATCCAGTATGCTGTCCGTCCCGGCACAGACCGAGTGCACCTCGTAGCGGCAATCGAAACCTGTTGCAGTCGCCGAAGCTGCAAGAGGCGGTATGCGGCAGGTGACGCAATTATAATCCGTCGAATCTCGAAAATTCCAAAAGACACAGACTCTCGCCTCGCGGTTGGCCGACGGACGCAACCGGAGATTATACTCAACAGTCCGCAGCGGAGCGGGAAGCATGGCACCGTCGGGCTCGGCCGATAAGGCAAAGACGGCACAGACAAGTGCCGCAAAAGTGACTGTCCTGTATGTTTCCGTTTGCCATTTCATCGCTCAGGCGTTTATCAGCAGTCGCTCGACCTCGGCTATGAAGTCAGCTTCGCCGAGATTCCAGGGGATATTGTGGAGGGTGAATCCCCGACGCTCCATACCGCGGAACCATGTCATCTGCCGCTTGGCGAACTGATGGATGGCTGTTTCAAGCTGCTCCTCCATCTCCGCTCTCGTAAGCCGTCCGAGGATATGAAGCGTGAGGTATTTGTACTCAAGTCCGTAGTATATCAAGGATTCAGGATCTACTCCTCCGTCGATGAGCCGTCGCACCTCGTCGAGCATGTTCTCGCTGTCGAAGCGGCGGCGCATACGTTCGGAGATGAGTCGGCGGCGCTCTTCACGGGGAATGTCCACACAGATAATCAGCGCATCGAGAGGCGTACGGGGAGAGCGGGCAGCTTCGGCAGCTTCGGGGTTGTCGATATAGTACCGTTCAATCTCAATGGCCCTCACAGCCCGCTGCACAGTGTCGATGTCGGTGGTGTTGTGCAGCGTTTTTGTCTGCTCGAGAATCCCGGCAAGCTCGTCGAGCGACAGCCCTTCAAGACTGCGGCGGAGTTCAGGATTCTCAGGAACTTCAGGAAGGACAGTGCCCTTGAGCAGATTCTCGACATACATGCCTGTACCGCCCACGATGACCGGCAGCCGATGCCTGGCGCGGATGTCATCCACTGCGCTGCGGGCATCACGCAGATATTTGTAAAGATTATACTTCGAGCCGGCCGGAACGACATCGATGAGATGGTATGGCACATTGCCGTAATCTGCAAGATCCTTGCCTGTGCCCACGTCCATGCCTACGTAGACCTGCCGCGAGTCCGCACTGACGATCTCGCCTCCGAAGCGGCGGGCGACATCCACTCCGCGGCGAGTCTTGCCGCAGGCCGTCGGACCGACAATCACGATGGCCGGGAGCGTATCAGGTGTGAAGGCAGGCATCATCGGTCGGCTTCGGTCTTGTCGCTGCGGGAAAAGATTCCTGTGAGACGTTGCCAGATACGGCGTGCATGAAAGAAAGGCCGGTCCTCATTATTGGCCGCCACATCGAACCACGAAGCGTCGTCATAGTCTACCGTCCACCGGGAGAGATCGGCGAAACGGAATGTCGGGCGATAGT
>CAMWZB010000214.1 GCA_947178655.1 uncultured Porphyromonadaceae bacterium | reverse complement strand
TGGTTGTACAGTCGTCCGTATATTTCACCGATATCGGCTTTCAAACCCATGAGTCCGGCGAATTCGCCGAAGATTCCTACCCATGCGTTGAGGTCGGAAGTGCAGTTGTTGCAGTGCACCATGGCCACGAGGCTGCCGTCGGGCGTTGTCACCATGTCGATGGCTTCGTAGGGTCGGCTCAGGTCTTTTTCGAGTACTATCATCGAGAAAGACGATGTGCCGGCTGATACGCTGCCGGTGCGCTGACGGACGGAGTTTGTGGCGACCATGCCGGTGCCGGCATCGCCTTCGGGAGGGCAGAACGGGATTCCGCCGCGGAGGCGTCCGGATATGTCAAGCCGCTTTGCGCCTTCTTCGGTGAGCGTGCCTGCGTTCTGCCCGGCCATGAGGATTCCGGGGAGGATGCTGCGCAGGGGTTTGTCGAACCCTTTGGACGATGCGAGAGCATCGAACTTGTCGATCATCTGTGCCGAGTAGTCCTTTGTGGCAGGGTCGACCGGGAGCATGCCTGAAGCGTCGCCTATGCCGAGCACCTTCTCTCCCGTGAGCTGCCAGTGGATGTAGCCGGCGAGTGTGGTGAAGAATGTGATGTCGGCTGTATGTGTCTCGCCGTTGAGGATGGCCTGATACAGGTGCGATATGCTCCATCGCAGGGGGATGTTGTAGTTGAACAGTTCTGACAGTTCGGCAGCGGCCGCGGCGGTGTTGGTGTTGCGCCAGGTGCGGAACGGTGCAAGGAGTGCGCCTTTGCTGTCAAAGGCCATGTATCCGTGCATCATGGCGCTGATGCCAATGCCGGCGAGGGTCTCGATGTCGGTGTCGTACTTCTGTCGCACATCTGCGCACAGGTCGCGGTAGCAGTCCTGCACACCGAACCAGATGGCTTCGAGAGGGTATGTCCACAGTCCGTCGTTGAGCTGGTTCTCCCATGTGTGGCTGCCTTGGGCGATGGGCCGGTTTTCTTCGTCGATGAGGACGGCCTTGATGCGGGTAGAGCCGAACTCTATGCCCAGCATCGCACGGCCGTCTGCGATAGTCTTTAAGGCGTCCATCACATCAACGATTTATTGAGCATGTAGTACACTTCGTTCCAGCGGAGTTCGTTCTTGAACGCCGGGATGGTGGTGTTGCTGTCGATGTGGAGCATCTCTATTCCTGCTATTTCGGCATAGTCCTCCCAGTATTCGGGAGTGATGTCGTAGCTGAAGCACGAATGGTGTGTGCCGCCGGCGAGAATCCAAGCGGCAGCTCCGGTCTCGAAGTCAGGCATCGGCTTCCAAAGAGCTGATGCGACGGGGAGTTTGGGCAGGGGCTTCGATTTGATGCACTCGACGTCGTTCACGATGAGACGGAAGCGGTTGCCGAGGTCGACTACAGTGGCGGTCACGCCCGGCATGGGTTTGCTGGTGAATACGAGGCGTGCTGTCTGAGCCTTGCGTATGCCAATGCCGAGGAAGTGTACTTCGAGTTTGGGACGGTTTTCGGCTATGAGGGGACATACTTCGAGCATGTGGGCCTGAAGGATGGAACTGTCGGCTCCGTTGAAATTGAGGGTGTAGTCCTCCAGGAATGAGCATCCTTTGCCCAAGCCCTGCGTCATGAACCATACTGTGCGGCAGAGTGCGGCTGACTTCCAGTCGCCTTCAGCTCCGAATCCGTATCCTTCGGCCATCAGGCGCTGTGATGCGAGACCGGGAATCTGGTCGAATCCTACGAATTTCGGGTCGTTGATGTCATCCGTTCCGAGGTCATCGAAGTTGGTGGTGAATGCTTTGGCGCCTTTGTCGGTGAGGCATGCGCGGATAGCCAGTTCGGCACGTGCGGCGTTGCGGACGCTGCGGTATCCTTCCGAGTTCTTGTCTTCGAGAGCTGCGTCATGGTCGTAGCTGCTGAAGTATTCGGCCACGAGGGCGTCGGTGGCTTCGTCGGTCACGTTCTTGAGGTACTCCATCAGTTCGCTCACGGGGCAGTAGTCCACGTGATAGCCCAGACGCTGTTCGGCCTCTACCTTGTCGCCGTCGGTCACGGCCACGTTGTTCATCTGGTCGCCGAATCGCAGGATGAGCATGTCCTGAGAGTCAGCCCATGCGGCGGCTACCCGCTCCCAGACAGCTATCCGGTCCAGTACTTTCTCATCGGTCCAGTGGCCGACCACCACTTTGCGGCGCAGGCGCATACGGGTGCAGATGTGTCCGAACTCACGGTCGCCGTGCGCGCTCTGGTTCAGGTTCATGAAGTCCATGTCCATTGTGTCCCATGGAATCTCGGCGTTGTACTGGGTGTGGAAGTGGAGCAGCGGCTTGCTGAGCTGCTGGAGGCCGTGTATCCACATTTTGGCCGGGGAGAATGTGTGCATCCACGTGATGATGCCGCAGCAGCGCGGGTCGTTGTTGGCGGCTTTCATTATATCAGATACCTCTCTGGAGGAGTTGGCGGTGCCTTTGTAGACTACTTTTACGGGGAGTCGGCCCGATTTGTTCAGGCCATCGACCATTTCGCGTGAGTGTGCGTCTACTGCCACGACGGCGTCGCCGCCGTAAAGGAGCTGGGCGCCTGTCACCCACCATACTTCATAGTTTTCGAATGCGTTCATGATATTTCGTTTTTTTTATTGGTTGCTTGATTGGTTATTTATTTTTTTGACTGTCGGTAGTATGCTCCGGGCCCGTGCTGGCGGTTGAAGTGCTTTTCGCTCAGAAGGGGATTCATGGTCAGTCCGGGGTTG
>CAMWZB010000213.1 GCA_947178655.1 uncultured Porphyromonadaceae bacterium | reverse complement strand
CGACTATTTGACCGACATGCTACTTAAGGCCAAATTTTGATGCGGTTGCCCTGGTCAAAAATGCCCATTATCACTTGCATGACGTCGTCTCGTTGAGTCTCGATGTGTATCATCTCCAAAAAAATTAAAAAATTTATATCCTCATCGCATCCTCTCTGAAAAATGACGTACCTTTGCACATACTTAAAAAATGATGTGATATGGAAATAATGCCCGGTGAACTCGCCGATACACTGATTGTAAAGCCCGTACGACACATTGATGCCCGAGGATACTTCTGCGAGACATTTCGAGCCGACGAGTTCGACAGAGCCGTCGGACATCATGTCGAATTTGTTCAGGAGAATGAATCAATGTCATCCCGAGGTGTCGTTCGGGGTCTGCATTTCCAGACAGGAGAACACGCACAGGCCAAACTCGTACGTGTCAGCCAGGGACGGATAGTCGATGTGGTAGTCGACCTCAGGCGAGAATCTCCCACTTTCGGCAGACATATGTGCATAGAGCTTTCTTCCGACAACGGAATCATGCTGTTCGTACCTCGAGGCTTCGCGCATGGCTTCGCTGTAATGTCGGATATGGCCCGATTCCAGTATAAGGTCGACAACTACTATTGCCCCGAAGCCGAGCGCACTCTACGCTTCGACGACCCCGTCATCGGCATACAATGGCCATTCGACAAAGCTGATATGATACTGTCCCCTAGGGACTTGAATGGTGTCGGATGGGACCGTATCGAAACTTTCTGAATCAAATATGGCCGCAATTATATTCGACCTTGACGACACTCTCTACAAAGAGAGGCTCTTCGTTGCATCTGCATACAGAGCCGTAGCCGCTTACATGGCCGGCATAACCGGAGCCGACCCTATCGCCCTTGCCCGGATAATTGCCGAACACCGCCCCAAAGGATTCGAGGCAGCCATACAGGCGCAGTCCGGACTTCCGGGTGTCGGACGCATACACATCGACGACCTCGTATACATCTACCGCAGCCACATTCCCGACATCACACTTGATTCTGAAGTTGCCGATACGCTGCATGCATTGCGAAACCGCGGACACCGCTTAGGCATCATCACCGACGGAACTGTACTCACTCAGTCCTCAAAAATAAGGGCACTTGGTCTCAACACACTCATTTCGCCTGATGATATATGGATTAGCGAGAGCACCGGAGGCGACAAGACCACTACACTCCCTTGGGAAGCCGCCGAAGCCCGGTTTCATAACGAGCGCCTGCGTGTCTACGTGGGAGATAACCTCTCTAAAGACTTCCGCCTGCCTAACACGCGCGGATGGCACACAGTCATGCTGCGTGACCCACACGGAGTGAACGTATTCCCACAGCGCCCTTGCGAGTGGCCACACGAATACCGTCCCCACACCACAGTCGACACCATCTCTGCCCTGCTCTCCCTCGCCTGAGCCCTTCACCTGCGCTCGCAGTCTCTCCATATCACGCGGGCGGCCACAGCGCGTGTGCCGTCAGGCGCTATTATATCGCACACATCTCCGCTGTCAGTAGGCTCCACCCTCAGGCACACACTATCCCCGAAATGACACTCATGGTGGAAGTGTATGTCGAAGCGCGACACCACCTTAGCGTCGAAGTGCTCCAGCGGCCAGTGGTTAAGAATCAGGTCGATATAGCGCACCGTATTCACATGACGGTTGAAATCAAGGTCCCTGTAGCGGAAAGTATACATATCACAGTCAGCATCATCGCCCGGAGTCACAATCCGTGGAGTGCGCCCTATCGGACACTCTCGGTTCTCAAGCGGAAAACGGTCAGAACTGAAAGCCGAAAGGTCGGCCAGTGCGCGCGAATTGAAGTCTATAGCCACCCACACAGTCCGGGCATACCCGTAGACATGACCGTCCGAGCCGGTTATCTCGAAATTTCGCTCGCTGAAGCGCCTGTTGTAGCTCTCTATCCACGTCGTCACTGTGTACGACTCGTTGATGCGAGGCCAGGAAGTCATCTCTATCGATACGCGGCTCAGCACCCAGCCTATACCTAAGGGCAATAGGTCTGCATAACCTATCCCGAGCGCGTTGGCATGCTCCGTCGCGTTCTCTATCAGACGTTCTGTAAGAAGTGTCAGAGGCATCCGGCCCTCGGCGTCACTTTCGCCTGCTGTCAGTATATAGCAGCGGCTGAATTGTCTGTGCTGTGTCATAAGTCAGTCGTTTTTTTCACCCTTCGCTACCTGTGTCCGTAGGCAGCCAGCGGTACAGACGGTCAGCCGGACGAATCTTTGCCGGTACGGCTATCGAGAACGAATCTCCCTTGACAGCCTTCTCCACGCTCCGTCCGCCGACTCGGATATCATCCGCTGTTATTATCAGGACTCCGGTAGTCGGGCCTGTTATTATAACCTCGTCGCCGCGCAAGAGTTCACCTGCTTCCATGATGAATTCGCCTACTCCAAGTTTGGAGAAGTACTTCACTCCCTTGGCTGCGTAATGCTTCACGCGCGTCGCCGACGACCCGTATTTGCCTGACCACTCTCCAAGGTGCTGCCCGAGATAGTATCCGTCCCAGAATCCGCGGTTGAATATCTTGCCCAGACGCTCGTCCCATCCTGTGACAGCTTCCGCTCCGTAGCTCCCGTCAAGAATCGACGATATTGCCTCGCTGTAGCACCGTACAGCCGTGTCCACGTACTCAGGGCGGCGGGCGCGGCCCTCGATTTTGAATACCCGTACACCTGCGTCAATC
>CAMWZB010000212.1 GCA_947178655.1 uncultured Porphyromonadaceae bacterium | reverse complement strand
GTCCACAGGATAGCCGTCACTGCCGCGTCTCCTGTAGAGCCGTTCAGCATCACCGACTGGTACATCGACAACTGCGACAGGCAGCGCATAGCGGCGTTCACTCCTGTCAGGCCATATCGATGGCATGACATCGGCACGACTGAGAAACTCGCAGCAGCCCAGACCTGTTTCTGACCTTTTCACATCTGCGGCAAAACCAAGCACGACAGTTCGGTGTTATAACTTAAATTCATCACATTCAAGTTATGACACCGAAATCGTTTATCGCATCTTTCATCACACTATGCACGCTCTCTGTGTCGGCGCAGAGCCTGAGCCACGTTGACACAGAGATTGACTCGGCCATGCATTCGAACAAAGTGATATTCGTCGACGGACGCCCTGAAACAGCCTCAGAAGAGCAAGCTGCCGTAGATTCGATACGCCGTGTCATCACGACGTTCTACTACGACCAGTTCCGCCACTTTCAGGACCCCGGGGCGCCGTACTTTCTCTTCATGAGCAAGGATTCGAAACTCGCCATGGGCATAGGCGGAGCTGTGCGAATGCGCGGCTACTACGGATGGAACGGCGCCATCCCGTCGACAGCGTTCATTCCGTACCTTATTCCCATGACCTCTGACGTGGCCGAGCGACGACACATAGGGAGTTCGCCTGCCGGCACATGCCTCTACTTCCGTGTCCTCGGACAGAATAAGACGCTGGGAGAATACCAGCTCTACATCGAAGCCAATTTCAACGGCTACGAGAAGCGTGGCTTCCATCTGAAAAAAGCCTATGCCATCATCAACGATTTCACCGTCGGATATGCGACATCGTCTTTCAGCGACCCTGCGGCCGAGCCGCCGACTGTGGATGCGCAGGGCCCGAACAGCAAAGTGGTTGGAACGAATGTGCTTGTACGATATATGCACACCTTCAAGGACCGGTGGTATGTGGCGGCGTCTGTCGAGACACCGCATGTGCAGATCGATGCCACTGCCGACCACACTCTGGCATTGAGCCCGTGGCTGCCGGACTTTGCGGCGTTCGTGCAGTACCAGTGGGCCCCAGGACAGCATGTGCGCCTCGCCGGCATACTGCGCACCCTCTCGTACCGCAATCTCAAGACCCGGGCGAACCACAATGCGCTCGGATGCGGACTACACCTCAGTTCGGTAGCTCATCCGGCACGCCCCCTCACGACCTATCTATCGATACACTACGGCAGAGGCACAGGCACATACATTGCCGAGCTGAGCTGCGGCAACTTCGACCTGGTGCCTGACGCCGACGATCCGTACCGCCTCTACGCTCCACGCGAATTCGGATGGCTTGCCGGCATACAGTACAACTTCCGTCCGAATGTATTTATGTCGGTGACAGCAAGCCAGATGCGATATCTGCCTGACTCTCCCGGGACTCCAGAGGAGTACAAATACGCATTTTTCGGTTGTGCGAACGTGTTCTGGAATCTTACTCCCCGCAT
This sequence comes from uncultured Porphyromonadaceae bacterium, assembly GCA_947178655.1. Next base: position 1,280 of record CAMWZB010000212.1, on the reverse strand, counting down.
CATGGTCGGTGCCGAATTCGACGCAGGCATGCGCCGGAATTTCTCAGGCGAACGCCGCCAGGCCTACCGGGCGGGAGCCGTCTGCCAGTTCGCATTTTAACATTTTGAATTCACATTTGTTTATTCCGATACTTTATCGTATTTTTGTATCAGTCTCCGGAAAGAACCATCCGGAGACATGATTTGTTATATACCGACAAACGACAAGACAACATGAAAATATACAATTTCGTAATCAGCGCCGCCCTCCTTGCGGCCTTGACAGCATGCTCGCCGGTGACGTCAAAAGAAGAAAGTGCAAAGACCGAATCCAAGACAACCGTAGCCAAGCCCGTCGTCAAAGCTCCTGTGGCCAAAGACGGCAAAGTGATAAACCTCGAAGATGCATCAGCCATCGCACCGGGCGTAAAAGTCGACCAGCTCACCGTGATAGACTTCAACGCCATATGGTGCGGACCGTGCCGTCAGCTCACCCCCGTAGTGGATGAGTTGGCCGAAAAGTACAAAGGCCGTGTGACATTCATATCAGTCGACGTAGACCGCTTCAGTGATCTCTTCAGATCTTACAACTTAGGCAGTTCTATTCCGGCTGTGGTATTCCTTCTTCCCGACGGGACACAGCGACGCTACATCGGAACGAGCGAACTTCTCCCGGCGTCGGCATTTGAAGCCCTCATCGAACAGAACCTTCAATAAAAGCATAAGAAGTGGAAACCGGGACACTCATAAGCCGTGCCTCAGAGCGGCTCGGCATCGGCACGCTCACTCCGATGCAGTCGGAGATGGCGCGCATCAAACTGCCGTGCCGCACTCTGCTGCTGTCACCGACCGGCAGCGGCAAGACTCTGGCATTCGCCATCGCTCTGCTCCGCAGCATCAAATCAGGCAGCCCTGACGTCAAGGCGCTCGTTCTCGCACCGACACGGGAACTCGCACTACAGGTCTACGAGGTAATCCGTTCGCTCGCCCGGCCGGAGTTCAAAACCATTGCTCTCTACGGCGGACACAAGTTCGATACCGAAACGAAAAGTCTCGAAGCCGGCGCCGATATCGTAGTTGCTACTCCCGGACGCCTGCTCGACCATATACAGCGAGGCTCGGTCAACGTACATAATGTGTCAGTGCTCGTTTTGGACGAATACGACAAGTCGCTCGAACTTGGCTTCCTTGCCGAGATGCGGTCCATAGCCGGACGGCTGAAGAACATGAAGTCGCTGATACTCACTTCGGCAACCCGGCTGGCTGATATGCCCGACTTCCTCGGAACGGCGCCTATAAAG
>CAMWZB010000211.1 GCA_947178655.1 uncultured Porphyromonadaceae bacterium | reverse complement strand
TTCTTGATCATGTGGGGTTCGGGAATGGCAACGAGGCTGATGACAAGGAATGCGGCCACAAACACACCCATGGCGATGTACAGCAGAAGTGCGACGTCAGCCACGGTCGTTTCAGGCGTTACCTGCCCGATGAGCACTCCGACGAAGAGGGGGGTCAGCGTTCCGGACAGAGAGTTGAACGTACCGCCAGACTGTACAAGCTGATTGCCGGTATTGCCGCCGCCTCCAAGGAGGTTAAGCATGGGATTCACCACGGTGTTGAGCATGCACACACAGAAACCGCAGATGAAAGCACCGAGAAGATAAATGATAAAGTTGAGCGTAACGACCTGACCGGAAACCTCGAAGACTCCTGTCTCTGTGCCCACGTAGCTCGAGAGAAGCTGGAACAGAAGGCCGAAGAAGCCGACCACCATAGCCCAGAGAGCGGTCTTTTTGTATCCTATCTTCATCAGAAGGTTGCCTGCCGGTATACCCATGAAGAGATAAGCGAGGAAGTTCATCATGTTGCCGAGCATGCCCGACCATTCATAGTTGTTTTTCCAGATGGAGCCCATCGGGGCCGCAAGATTGGTCACGAACGAAATCATCGCAAAGAGGAAGAACATGGCGATAATAGCCACGAGATTACCTCTGCCAGAAGTGGCGCGTTGCGCTGCTGCAGTTGTTGTTGCCATTGATAATGATATAGTTTTAGATTTAATGATTATTGTTCTGTGCAGGGATACGTTTCACGGTATGACGGTGTCACGGTATCAGGTCTAAATCGGTACAAAGTTACGGAAAAAATTTTCACCGACGTGAACTTTTTTGCCTTATTATTTATTTCATTAACGTTTTCAAACGTTTCAAAGGAAAAAATCAGGCGGTATGTCAGGTCAATAATTCGCCGGAAGAGTCCCGGAATGCCAATAATTGTTAAGAGGCGTCTCGGAGTCGGAGATTTTTTAGTAACTTGCCGTACCTTAAATACTGACACGATCATGCAACTGACACTACCTAAACGGTGCAACGGCTCAGCTCCGCTCGAAGTCAATCCTGAAAGGGGAGAAAGCCTGATAATAATCGGAGCCAACGGCGCAGGCAAGACCAGGTTCACCACGGCTGTCGTGGAGTCACTTGGGAAGAAGGCTCTTCGGCTGTCGGCACTCGACGGGCTGTACAACCGCCGTGCCGGCAGCGACGTCGAAAGCGCGGCATCGCTCCGCACGGTGCTCTCTCCGGCAGTGACCGCTACGGCTGACAAAACGAACTCAGTGCCTACCACGCTCGAACTGCTGCTCAGCCAGCTCATGCACGACGAGATGCTCAATCTGATTGGATACAAGCTGGCCAGAGCCCAGGGCAATGCCTCGCCACTGAAGGCGACCAAGCTCGATCGCGTGATAGAGCTTTGGCAGGATGTGTTCCCCCAGAACCGTGTGCTTATCGACAGCGGAAAGATACTCTTCGCTCGGGGAATGGACGCTGACATCTATCCCGCACTGAGACTCTCCGACGGCGAGCGCGCCGTACTCTACTACGCGGCAGCCGTGCTCTACGCCCCGAAAGGCGGCATGATATTCGTTGACTCGCCCGAAATGTTCCTGCACCCGACCATAACATCGTCGCTGTGGAACCGGCTGGAGGCGTCGAGGCGCGACTGTACTTTCTGCTATACGACACACGACACCGAATTTGCCGCTTCTCGAAACGGCGCGTCCGTCATATGGGTCAGGGAGTACAGCCCTGATGACGAGTCGTGGGAGTACGACATCATGCCTCCCGCGTCCGGCATCGCTCCCGAGCTGTACATGACTCTGGCCGGAGCCCGCAAACCGATACTCTTCATCGAGGGCGACAGCACCCGGTCAATCGACGCGAAACTCTATCCGCTCATCTTCCCCGACTATACAGTGCGTTCGCTGGGGAGCTGCAACAAAGTCATCGAATCGACCCGCACATTCAACGACCTCGCATCCTTCCACAAGGTGGACAGTGTAGGCATAGTGGACCGCGACCGTCGCAACGACCAGGAAGTAAGCTACCTGAGGCGCAAGCGCATCATGGTGCCTGACGTGGCCGAAATAGAGAATATGCTTCTGCTCGAAGATATCGTCCGTGCGATGGCCGGAGCCACCGGAAACAATCCCGCGCGCGTGTTTGACAAGGTGCGCAAGACAGTGCTGTCGCTCTTCAGGGCCGAACTCCGTCAGCAGGCCCTGCTGCACACGCGACACTACGTGAAGCGGACACTCGAATACCGCGCTGACTCGCGATCTGCCAGCATAAGCAACTACCGCGAGCACCTGTCAAGACTGATGGACGAAATCAATCCGCAGCCGGTCTATGACCGTTTCTGCGCCCTCTTCCACCGCTATGAACAGGAAGGCGACTACAATGCCATCCTGCGAGTATTCAATCAGAAATCCATGCTTGGAGGCAGCAACGTGGCCCAACTATGCGGATTCAAGAATCACGAGCGATATATCGACGGCATCATAGCGGTCCTGAGCGGTCCTCCGTCTGACTACCAGCATGCCATCGTGGCTGCAGTGCGCCGCTGTCTTGGAGCCGACGAAGTGCTCGGAGGCACATCTCCGAATGAAGGCCTCGCCAACGATGACGTATACTGACATCAAACCGTCCGTAATATCCGGCGAACCGGCGACTGAAGACCCGATAACGCGATTTTACAGGGGAATATTGCATAATTAAGAAAAAGTAACTATCTTTGCGGCGCAATTGTGTCGCATTTTATAAACCCCAGGCCATAAC
>CAMWZB010000210.1 GCA_947178655.1 uncultured Porphyromonadaceae bacterium | reverse complement strand
CTTCCTCTATTATGGCGAGCTGCAGCGGAGTCATGTCCTGCACTTCATCGACCTGTATCCAGCGGTAGCCCGTCATGGAGTATTCCGCTGATTTCGGCGACATCAGAGCCGTGTAGGTCATCAGGAGGATGTCGTTGAAGTCGAGCATACGGTTCGCCGCCTTGTATGTTCTGAAGTCGCGGATGCGGGCCTCGTCATCAGGCGTGATAATGCAGCCGGGCGACTGCGTTACCCATGACGGATGGTCGTGGGCCTGCTGGTAGAGGTAGTTAGCTTTGTCTGTGAATGCCTTTATGTCGGCCGCTTTCCGCAGTCCGGCATTGTTGAAGAGGTATTCGTTCCGGTCCTCTTCGTCGAGCACGGTCGTGTCGGGCGGTATGATGCCGTTTTCATACAGAAAGCGCAGACAGAACCGGTGGATGTTGCCCACGAAAAGTCCTGTCTGCGTGTTGCCTGTATATGTGGTGATGCGCGACTTCATCTCGCGCGCGGCGCGGTTGGTGAATGTGATGCACAGCATACGCCCGAACGGAACTCCTGATGCGGCGGCATGGCTCACCCTACGGGCGAGAATATGCGTCTTGCCGCATCCGGGCCCGGCAAGGACCAGTGCAGCTCCCGAAGAGAGTTCCACTATCCTCTGCTGGCTTTGGTCGTCGAGTTCCATACTGCGTGCCGCGCTGACGGCTATTCCTTTATGTACGGCAGCAGAATGTCGCGCCATACAAGGTAGCCTGGAGCGAGAAGATGCAGGCCGTCGTTTGTAAGTTCTTTGCGCAGGTTACTGTCTTTGTCGCAGAACTTCGGGTAGAGATTAATCCACGTGATACCATGTTTTGCCGCTATATCCTCAAGTCTGACATTGATGTCAAGGATGACAGACTCCTTGTCGATGAGACGTTTGTAGCGGCCGAACGAATTGTTGATCGGCAGCAACGACTGCAGGTATATCTTTGTTGTCGGAGACTCGGTGATTATGCGTCCGACCAGTTTATCTATAGCCGTAGCTATTGAGTCGGCCGACAGATTATGGCTCACGTCGTTGACTCCTGCCAGAAGAAATATCTTGGCAGGATGGCCGCGGAGAATTCCGTCAAGGCGGTTGTCGATGCCTTCGATGATGTCTCCGTTGATGCCTCGATTGACGATGTTCGGCATGCCGAAGAGTTCGTGCCATTCGCAGCCGTGAGTCAGGCTGTTGCCAAGCATCACTATAGAAGTGGAGTCAGTGCCGAGGGCATCGAAGAGCGATGCCCTCTGGCCGTACAGTTCGCCGAAATCGGTGGCATCAGCGGCGATATTGCATCCTGTCACAGCGGTGGCGGCAAGCAGAAGATTGCGGAGAGTGCGTTTCATCAGTTATTCCTCCTCGCTCTCCTGTCCGCGATAAGCGTCGACAGCCTTCTTCACAGATCCGTTCATGAGCAGCAGGCGCTTGGCTTTGTCGTATTCCAGTCCGAGTTCATCGATGATCATGCGTGTGCCGCGGTCGACAAGTTTGGCGTTCGACAGCTGCATGTTCACCATCTTGTTACCTTTTACGCGGCCCATCTTGATCATTGTGGCTGTCGTGATCATGTTGCATATCATCTTCTGTCCGGTACCACTCTTCATGCGAGAGCTTCCGGTGACATATTCCGGTCCGACTATCATCTCGATGGCGATATCGGCGGCTTCTGATACGGGTGCGTCGGGATTCGACGTGATGGCAGCCGTGAGAATGCCGTGCTTGCGGCACTCATTGAGCGCTCCGATGACGTAAGGAGTCGTGCCTGAGGCGGCTATGCCGATTACGGTGTCCTTGTCGTTGATTCCGAATTTCTCAAGGTCGTGCCATCCCTGCAGGGTGTCGTCCTCGGCGTTTTCAACAGGATTGCGCAGAGCCGTGTCGCCACCGGCGATGATGCCTATCACCCAGGAGGGATCCATGCCGAATGTTGGCGGTATTTCTGATGCGTCAAGTACGCCCAGACGGCCCGATGTGCCGGCTCCCATATAGAAGATGCGTCCGCCTCGCTTCATGCGGGGTACGATCTCATTGACAAGTTTTTCTACTGCAGGAAGAGCTTTTTCGACGGCGTATGCCACCTTTTTGTCCTCTTCGTTGATTTCACGGACTATTTCGCCTGCCGTTTTCTTCTCAAGGTCATTGTAAAGTGAAGGTTGCTCACTGATTTTTACGAATGCCATAGAACTATTGTTTTGATATTACTGATGTTAATGTGCTGTATGGAATCTGATAAGACCCTCCATGGGGCTCTTGACGATGGTGCCGACGGTGCAACCTTCGGCCAAAGCGGCTTCGCGCAGGATGTCGGCGAAGTAATACGCTATAGAGCCGATGAAGTTCACGCTGTGCTTGCTGTATTCGGTGTACTGCTTGATATTACGGCGGAAGAAAGCGCGGAAAGCCGATAGAATCAGATCATGGATTTCGGGCACGTCGCTGTTCTTGCTCAGGAAGGGTGTCACCGATGCCAGGAAGCGGTTGGCCTGAGGTTCCTTGTAGACGCGTCGGATGATGGTGAGCAGGTCCAGATTATATTCGTCAAGGAACCGTGCACACACTTCTGAGGGAAGCTGTTTCTTGAGTACGTCGCCTAAGAAGAGTTTGCCGAGGACAGCACCGCTGCCTTCGTCGCCGAGGATGAATCCGAGCGGCGATACATTCTGAGCTATGGACTCTCCGTCGTATATGCACGAATTAGATCCGGTGCCCATTATGCATGCAATACACGGGTTATGTCCGCACAGTGCACGGGCTGTCTA
>CAMWZB010000209.1 GCA_947178655.1 uncultured Porphyromonadaceae bacterium | reverse complement strand
ACTCGGTGGCCATGTACACCGACTTTCTCTACGACATCATGCCGGTGTCGGACTCTATCGACTATCCGCGCGACTTCTGGGAGGCCAACGTATCCAAGACGCTGGAGGCCCGGGCCGCCATGCCATGGGGCGCGAAGATACCCGAGCGCGAGTTCCGCCACTTTGTCCTCCCCGTGAGAGTGAACAATGAGAATATGGACATGTCCCGAAGCGTGTTCTACGAAGAGCTGGCGCCGCGCGTGGCAGGCATGAGCATGACCGACGCCGCCCTCGAGGTGAACCACTGGTGCCACGAGAAGGCCACCTACGCTCCCAGCGACGGCCGCACCTCGTCGCTGCTGGCCACGGGGCGGACCACGCTGGGACGCTGCGGCGAGGAGTCGACCTTCGGGGTGGCCGCGCGGCGGTCGGTAGGCATACCGGCACGACAGGTGTACACGCCGCGCTGGGCGCATACCGACGACAATCACGCCTGGGTCGAGGTATGGGCGGATGGACAATGGCACTTCCTCGGAGCCTGTGAGCCGGAGCCGCTGCTCGACATGGCGTGGTTCAACGCGCCCGCTTCGCGCGGCATGCTGATGAGCACTAATGTGGCCGGACATTACGACGGGCCCGAGCAACAGCTGTTCGCCGATTCGTGCTACACGCGCATCAACGTGACGTCGAACTACGCCCCCGTGCGCCGTGCTGAAGTCACCGTACTCGGCCCCGACGGCACTCCGGCCAAAGGGGCCTCTGTGACATTCAGACTGTATAATTACGCCGAACTCTACCCGGCGTTCACTACTGCGGCTGACGCCGACGGCAATGCGCGGCTGATATGCGGCCACGGCGACCTGGTGGCATGGGCCGCCGACGCCAACGGCAACTATGCCTTCGGACGATACGGAGCCGACGCCAACGGACTGACTCTGCAGCTCGCTCCTGACGGAGGCTCGTCATGGAGCGATGGCAAGGTGTGCCACATGACACTCACTCCACCGTCACAATCCGGCAATCTGCCGAAAGCCTCCGACAGACAGACCGCAGCCAACAACCTCCGCAAAGCATACGAAGACTCCGTGCGCAATGCCCGTATGGCCACATTCTACGACACGGCACGCGGCGAAGCATTCGCCGCCACTCTCGGCCCTTCGGCACGCAGCGAATCACACCGCATAGGAGTGCTTCTGAGCAAAGCATACGGCAACAGCGAAGTATGGCTCGAAGCTCTCCGAGACACCGGCGAGGAGCGTATACCTGCGCTCCTCGACTGGGCAGCTAAGCTCAGCGACAAGGACCTGCGCGACATTACGGCAGACGTCATCGCCGATATGTTCACACCTGCGCGGACTGTGTCGCCACGCATCGCCAACGAACTTCTCACGCCTTTCTGCGGTGAGTTCGACCGACTGGTCAGCAAAGAATTACGCGACTCGCTCAGAGCCGATCCGCAGTATATACCGCAGTGGATTGCAGACAACATATCTGACGCAAACGCCTTCAATCCCAACCGATACTGCATATCGCCCGCCGGAGTATTCAAGGCCCGACGGGCCGACTCACACTCGCGCGACATATTCTTCGTAGCGCTCTGCCGATGGCTCGGCATACAGGCAGACATCGACGCCGTGACAGGCAACACCCGCTGGAATCCCGATGGTACGGGACTGCGCGCCATCACCCTCGGACAGAACTCCGGTTCCGCAGACAGAGACCGCGCACGGACGGGACTCCTGCGCCTGTGCTACACAGGCAGCGTACCGAAATCGCCGCGCTACTATAGCCACTTCAGCATCAGCCGTCTCGACGGCGGCATGCCCCGGCTGCTCGAATTCCCTGACGAGACATTCGCCGACAGCTTCGCCGACGGCACAGAACTTGAGGCGGGGCAATACATCCTCACCACCGGCCGCCGTCTGGCCGACGGCGGCGTGCTGACACGCATGGAGCGCTTCGACGTGACCGACGGACGGACAGTCGAACTGCAACTGACTATCGACGACGACCCGTCGGAACTGAGTGTCATCGGTTCAATCAACGCCGACCCGCTGCTTCCGGTGACAGGCCGCGGATTCTTCGTATACGCCATCATCTCACCGGGTCACGAACCGTCAGTACATCTGCTCAACGAGCTTAAAGCCAACCGCGAAGCCTTCGAAGCATGGTCCGGGCACATCGTGCTGATGTTCACTGACAGCGATTCAGCATCGCGCTTCACTCCCGGCATGAGCGAGGGTCTGCCGTCGAACGTCGACGTCGTGACCGAGCCTCAGCCCGACCGTCTGCTCGAAGCTGCCGGACAATTCGGCTTCGAGCCTGACTCCTCGGCGCTTCCTACAGTGATTGTAGGCGACACTTTCAACCGGGTCGTATATCACAGCGAAGGCTATATGCCCGGTCTGGCCGACCGGCTTCTTGACATCATCCACCACTTGCCTGAATAGAGCCGGGCCCGACTGTCAATCATGGCGGCAAATCATCAAAGGCAGCCGTGCGGAATGAACAGCCGCACGGCTGTCGGCATACTGTGGCCGGACCGAGTAAAATAAAATTTGCACTTTGGTGAAAAATTGCTAATTTTGCAGCGATTTTCAGGGGACTATCCCCGTCATTATCCAAAGGGAAAAAGTACAATTCTAAGTCTAAGGTAAGCACATTATGGCATTACTAAACAACCAGGCAGCAAGCTCGACAGCGAAGACTGTAGCCGGGAAGGCTATCGACTTCCATCCGAAGCTCTTCAGCGCCATCCGTTCGTATTCGGCGGAAAAATTCAAAGCCGACATCATCGCCGGTATCGTAGTAGGCATCGTGGCTCTGCCGCTTGCC
>CAMWZB010000208.1 GCA_947178655.1 uncultured Porphyromonadaceae bacterium | reverse complement strand
CAACGACCCTCTGATTAACAGTCAGATGCTCTAACCGACTGAGCTATTGAAGCAATTGCACTGCCCCTCCGGGCTTTTGCGCTGCAAATTTACAACAATTATTTCATTCCTGCAATACCCTGCCCGTTTTTTTTATACATTTTGAGAAAAAAAGCTCTGCAACGACCGATAAATCCTGCAATAAAACCGATTCGGCAGCGAACACCGCGCCCACAAAGTCGAATAATGACCTTGCGGGCGCGGCTATCTATATCTATCCTGTTCGGGTGTGATCAGTCCGTCTTGTTATAGAAGTTGAGGATGCGGGCACGGAGAATGGCCTCATACTTTGCCTGAAGCTGTTGTGCTAAAGCCTGCGTGTAGTCGGTCTTCGCCTTGTCGTACTCTGTGGCGTTGGCGCGTCCGTTGTCGTACTTGACCTGCATGGCATCGAAAGCAGCACGGGTCGACTCGACGGTGTTCGAGGCGGCTTCGTGCTTCTTGTGTGCGCCTTCCGCCTGAGTGTATGCCTGCATGATGGATTTGTACAGACGGTTGCGCGAATCATCGAGCTGGAGAGCGGCCGACACGGCCTGTACGCGGGCGCGGCGCACGCTGTTGCGAGTGTTGAACGCATCGAACACGGGCACGTTCAGCGATATGCCGAGCGATTTGGAGAAATTATGCCGGAGCTGCTGTCCGAAAGCCTCCTGTTCGAAGCCGGATGTGCGGTAGTAGTTAGTGCCGAGGCCGGCGCTGAACGACAGTGTCGGGATGTAGCCGCTCTGTGCCACGGCGATGTTCTTGCGGGCGGCTTCTTCCTCAAGCACTCCGGCGCGCATGGTGTGGTTGTTGCGCATGGCGTTGGCAAATACCTCACCCGGTTCGAGCAGCGGCATGCGTGAGTCAGGCAGCGGCGCGACGGTGAAGTCGGTGGCGTCGGGCAGGTTGAGGAGCTGCGACAGGTCGAGCAGGGCCAGAATACTGTCGTTGGCGGCATTGACCACACTCAGCTCGTCCTGTGCCACCTGTGCCTTGGCCTGATAAATGTCAAGCTCGGGAATCTTGCCGGCCTCGAGGAGCGCTTCACGACGGCGCAGTTCGTCCTGCGATATGCTCAGTGTCAGACGCGCTACCTGCACGGCCTCGGCAGCATACAGAGCCTGGAGATACTGTCCGATGACGTTAAGCTCGACGTTGTCGCGAGCCTCTTCGCAACGCTCGAGCACGGCCTTGAGGCTCGTGCGCGAATAGTCGAGCTGACGGACTGCGCGGAGTCCCTGAAAGACAGGGAGCGACATCTGTGCCCCGACCGACAGCGATGATGTGTTGCGGTTCACGTAGGTATTGTTGGCCGCCAGACCGCGGCCAAAGCTGAATCCCTGCGACACATATCCGCTCACATTCGGCAGGAACGCGTCCTTGGAGGCTGTGACGGCAATTTCACCGTTCTCGGCGTTGAGCCGCTGACGGGCGATGTCTATGTTGTGGGCCACGGCATAGTCCACACATTCGTCAAGAGTCCACTCGCGTGCGGTGGCCGTGGCGGCGGTCAGAGCGGCCGCCATGATGATGGCTATCTTTTTCATACTCAGAGCGGATTCTTAGTTGAGACGTTCGGCGCGGAGCACGGCCGTAGAGTCGATGCCGCTCTTCACTTCTATATTGATTCCGTCACTGAGACCGGTGACTATGGCCCGGCGCTCGAACTTCACCTCAGGCACGGTGTCGGTGCGGACATACACGAAGGTGCTGTCGCCGCTGAATTCGGTCACGGCCTCGGGGATAAGCATCACGTCGCGAACTTCCTGAAGGATGACGGCGGCATTTGCGCTGTAACCGGCGCGAAGCGACACTATGGTATCAAGCTGCAAGGCGGCTTTGATTTCGAAACTGTTGGCTCCTGATGTTTCGGAGCCCTTGGGCGAGATATACTCTATCACAGCCGAAGGCGACAGCTCGGGCACGGCACCGACGGTTATCTTCATGGGCATGCCTGTGCGCAGAAGTCCCACTTCCGTCTCATCCACGTTGCCCTTGAATATCAGGTTGGTCATATCGGCCAGAGTGGCGACTGTCGTGCCTGCGTTCATGGTATTGGCCTGTATGACAGATGATCCCACCTTCACGGGCACGTCAAGGACGAGTCCGTCGATGGTGGCACGCACCAGAGTATTGCTCTCGCCGGCATTGTACTGCGACACTCCTTCGCGTACGATTGCATAGGCGTCGCGTGCGGCCTCGAGTTCCTGACGGGCCTTGTCGAGAGTCTTTTTGGATGTCTCGTAGTCCTCCCGCGAAATCACCTTCTTGTCGTAAAGCGCCTTGTCACGACCATACTTAACCTGCGCGTCGGCCAGTTCGATTTCGGCAGTCGACACACGGTTGACAGCCGAAGAGAGCGACGAAGCGTCGGGAATGACCTTGATGTGGGCTATGATGTCGCCCTGACGCACGATGTCGCCGGCCTCGACGTTGATTTCGCTGATGATGCCCGATATCTGAGGCTTGATTTCTATCTCGTCGCGAGGTTCGATTTTGCCTGTAAGGACGGTTGACTTCTCTACCGAACCTGTGAAAGGCTGCGAAGTGGCGTAGCGCACCTCTTCTTCCTGCGAGTTCTTGTAGAGGAATACGAATGTGCCGACAAAGACAGCGGCTACGAGTACCCACAGCACGATACGGAATACTTTTTTCATAGTTTTATGTAGTGACTTTATTGATTTTCAAAGATGTTGATTGCAGATTGTCATTTGTCGCGGATAGCCTCGATAGGACGTATGCGCATGGCCTTTACGGCCGGGAATGTGCCTGCGGCCGAGCCCAGGACGAAGAACAGTGC
>CAMWZB010000207.1 GCA_947178655.1 uncultured Porphyromonadaceae bacterium | reverse complement strand
CGGCTGCGGCGTGGTGCTTGCGCATTCGTCGCGATATTATGGTGGCGAAGAGCGCAATCGCATCTTTGAGACGCTTGCGGTCAGTGATGTTTTCGGCGAACGACCGCGTGCAGCATATCTGTTTCTGCAGCGGCGCGGTGCTGCTGTCGATGGTGCCGGGGTCAATACACGGGATTCCGTTGAGTTCTTCCCAGGTGCGGATGCCGCAGACGTTGAGGATTTTCTCGACATCGTCGCGTCGGAGGTCGGCCAGGTCGATGGCGCGTGTGATGCCGTACGTGGCAAGACGCTTCACCAGTTTCCTCCCGATGCCCCATATGTCACCGGCCGGAGTGAGTTCGAGTGCCCGTCTGCGTCGGGCCTCATTGTCAATGGCGCAGACGCAGCGGTACGCCGGATATTTTTTAGCGAAACGTGCGGCGGTCTTGGCCAGCGTGCGAGTCGGGCCTATGCCAAGCGAAGTCGGTATGCCGGTGTTGCGTCGCACGCGTCGCACTATCTCGCGGCCTGCTTCGACTGCATCGGCGGCTGACAGGCTGTCGAATCCGATGAAGCACTCGTCTATCGAATATGTCTCGATGTCGCCTGCGATGGACGCTATTGTGGCCATCACTCGGCTGGATAGGTCGCCGTACAGCCGATGGTTGCCTGACAGGACGTGGACACCATGTCGGGCGCATATATCTTTTATCTGATAGTACGGGTCACCTCGACGGAATCCGAGAGTCTTGGCCTCGTTGGAGAGTGCGCATACGCATCCGTCGTTGTTTGTCAGCACGAGCACCGGCACGCCGCGCAGACGTGGATTGAACACGCGTTCGCACGACACGAAGAAGTTGTTGCAGTCGATAAGCCCGTACATCGTATCAGCGGGGCGTTCTCAGCGGTCGTCCGGGCCTTGGACGGCGGTTGTTCTTTATGGTATGGGTCACCACGCCCCATACTTCAAAGTTGCGGTCGGGTGTGACCAGTATAGGGTCGAATGATTCGTTCGAAGGCACGAGCCACACGCGGCCTGGCATCAGTCGGATGCGTTTGAGTGTGAACTCGCCGTCGAGGCAGCAGACCGTCAGGTCGCCGTCGGCCGGTTCGATGGACCGGTCGATGACCAGAATGTCGCCCGGGTCTATGCCTTCGTCTATCATCGAGTCGCCGCTGACGCGCCCGTAGAATGTCGAGGCCGGATGTCTGACTATCTCACGGTTCAGATCTATGCTTTCGGTGATATAGTCCTGCGCCGGCGGCGGGAATCCGGCCTGGATTCCGCCGTCGGCGTAAGGCAGTTCGATATGGCTCGAAAGGTCGGGTGCGAATATGTCTATGGTGATTTTTGTCAAATCTCGGGAGATGAGGTGGTGTGTTTGGAAAGAATCTGTGGAATCAGTCGAGCAGACTTTCGGCTATGTTGTAGCGTGGCCGGCGCTTGACTTCGACAAAAATTTTGCCGATGTACTCGCCGATGATGCCCAGCGATATGAGCACCACGCTTCCGAGGAACCAGAGCGACAGCATAATGGATGACCAGCCCGATATGGCATATCCCCGGAAGTGCGATACGAGTACCCATATTGACACAGCCACGTCCACCACAAGCAGAAGCAGGCCGAGCATGAAGATGAGACGCATCGGTTTGGCTGTGAACGAGGTGATGCCGTCGATTGATACAGACAGCAGCTTGCCGAGGGAGTACTTGGTCGTGCCGGCCGTCCGTGCCGAGCGGTCGTAGCGCACGATGGCGCTCTTGAGTCCTATGTACGGCATGATGCCGCGCAGGTATAGGTTGCTTTCGCCGAATTCGGTCAGGATGTCCAGCGAAGTGCGGTCCATCAGTCTGAACTCCGAGTGGTCGTAGACGATATCCAGACCCATGCTGCGCTGAAGGCGGTAGAATGCGCGTGCCGAGTTCCGCTTGAACCACGAGTCTGTCTCGCGCGAAGCTCTTACGCCGTACACTATGTCGGCCCCTTCGCGGAATCTGCGCACCATCTCCACTATGGCTTCCGGAGAGTCCTGAAGGTCTGCGTCGATGCTTATGGCTGCGTCGCACATGGTGCGTACTGTCATGAGTCCGGCGAATATGGCGTTGTATTGTCCGCGGTTATGGGCGAGAGCTATGCCGCGGACATCAGTCCGTGAGGCATGTAGCGCTCTGATGACGTCCCATGTGCGGTCGCTGCTGCCGTCATCCACCAACAGGATGAAACTGTGCTCCGAAGCGATTCCTTCATCGGCCATGCGCAAGAGCACGCTTCCGAGGGTGCCGCAGCACTGTTCAAGGCCTTCCTCCTCGTTGTAGCACGGCACGACAAGGGCAATCACGGGCCGCTCGCGGTCCATGACTGCCTTAGTCGTCGGTTGTGCCTGAAGCCGGCTGTCCGGTTTGTCCATCAATAGTTACGTGCGATGATTACACGGCGCTTCGACGGTTTGCCTGTCACCATACATACGCCGGGGGTGTCGTCGCCGTCCAGAGGTATGCAGCGGATTGTGGCTTTGGTCTCGGCTTTGATGAGTTCTTCTGTTTCGGTGGTTCCGTCCCAGTGGCAGAGGAAGAATCCGCCGTCTTCGATGCGCTTCTTGAAGTCCTCATAGCTGTCGCACACGTAGGTCTTGGCGCTGCGCATGGCCACGGCTTTGTCGTATATGTTCTTCTGAATCTCCTCCAGAAGGGTGTTGACATAGTCGGCGATGCCTGCAAGGGGAGCTGAATGTTTCTCCAGAGTGTCGCGGCGCATCACTTCCACGGTGCCGTTTTCGATGTCGCGGGCTCCAAGCACGAGGCGTACGGGTACGCCCTTGAGCTCGTAGTCGGCGAACTTGAATCCCGGGCGCTTGTTCTCGGCGTCGTCGAACTT
>CAMWZB010000206.1 GCA_947178655.1 uncultured Porphyromonadaceae bacterium | reverse complement strand
TAAAAATTTGAGTAAAAAGTATATTTTTGTTATTTTCGTTACCGAAACTAATCCTATATGCAATACCATGAGCAATTCTGAATACATCTCGTATGAAAGTCGCCCGAAGCCGGTAATTGACGACGGAGCTTCAGGTATCAAAGAATTCTCCCGTGCCAAGTGGGCCATTATGGCGATACTCGTCATCAATCTGCTGTACACGGGCTTTATGCTCTTCGGAGCGAGTACGCTTTACTTTTCAGACTATTATACGGCGGTTGTCGTCGGATATCGAATCCTGTATCTGGCCATCTGGCTGCTTGGGTGCTGGCAACTCACGCGGATGCCTCAGAAATCCTTCCGGATGGGCGGCTTGCTCGTAGGTGCCTACAGCCTTTATAGCGTCCTGGCGATCGTTCCGGCAAGTGCTCTTAATGAGTATGCTTTTGCCGGTAGCGGGCTCATGTATCTTGGAAGCTCGGTAGTGGCTGGCATCGGCTTCTTTATTCTTTTTTGTGGGATACTGGCGTTCAATTGGAATAACGGAGCGAACTATGGCGCTTCGGCATTGATTGTGGCTTTGAACGTGATTCTCGTCGGCATGAATTCGTGTACTATCTGCCGTTCGGCATCATCGGTACTTTCGCCGTAGAAATCTCATATTTCTCCATTATAGTCCAGCTCGGTATCGTGTGGTCCTGGTGGATGTTCTTCAAGTACACTGCTCCTGAGGCAGAGTATGACTGTGAAGACCTGACGCTCGGGCGTATTGCGGGCAGTCGCGTGTTCATCGGCGTGACGGTGGCCGTCGTCCTGATGTGCCTCATGCTTCCTCTTATAGCACAAATAACCTTAAAATCCTGAATGCCATGTCTGTCGTATCTATAATAATAGTGATTGTCGCCCTTGTGGCAGGTTACTTTTTCATCAAGAATTTTTCGTCGATAGAGCGATTTTTCTTCGGAAGCGGCGATGTCGAGTCCGACGAGGCATCCAGCGGCATTCTCTTCATTTTTGCCGCTACGGCTATCGGAGCTATCGCCACGGGCTGGGGCATCATCTCCGGGATATTCGACCTTTCGTTCAGCCGCCAGGGCATACTGTACACCAGTGTGTCGCTTGAGGCTCTTGTCATCTTCAGCGCTATGGCCTATGTGGCGTTCCACAGTACCGGTGTCGGTCAGATGATAGGTAAGATGGTGTTCATGACAGTGGCATGCATCATCGGTGCTTTGGTTGGCGCTGCCGGCTCGGCGATAGTATTCGCCATTCTTGTCATAGTGCTCTTTGTCTATATTCTTGGCGCCGCCCTGTCGGGAAGTTCGTCATCATCTTCGTCGTCATCTTCTTCGGGCAGTTCGTCGTCAGGCAACTCCGGCGATGAGGAATTCGAAATCAACGTGGACGGAGAGATGTTCAACCGCAAGGCGCGTGACATCGGCTTCGGAAAAATCCGTGATGACCACGGCAAGACGTGGAGTCGTAACTGCGACGGTTCGCTGTCTCCCGACGACTGAGTTCCGCTTTGACAATATTGACATCTGCCGGAATCATTCTATTCTTGGATGATTCCGGTCACGATTCACTTGAATATTGCATCGGCCTGCGCCTTCGATGCTCCGAGCGCCACGGCGCGGCTGGCATCGGCGCGGGCCTCATCCATTCTGTAGCGGGCACGGTTCAGCTGCGCCCGGCACAGATACAGCCCGGCATCCTCCGGGTATCTTGACAGGCCGTCGGCTATGGCTGTGGAAGCCTCGCTGATGCGGTCGACTGTCAGGAGCGCTGATGCGAGCGCGCCGAAGTATTCGGGCGTGGGATCGTCCTTTGTGAGCAGTTGCAGATACGGTATGGCATCGGCGTGGCGTCCGGTGGCTGTGTACAGGCCCGAGAGGGCGGTGGCCGTGTCGATGCCGTCGGGCGCTACGGACTGCAGGACGCTGAAGTCGCTCTCAGCCGTGGCTATGTCGCCGGCGTAGAGCGCCATCGTGCCGCGGTAGTAGCGGGCTTCGACGTTCAGCGAGTCGGCGTTCAGCAGGTCGGAGAAGTCGCGGTATGCCTCGCGGTCGCGTCCGTTCTTGAGCAGAACGCGGGCCCGGTTGGCGAGCACCGTGCGCATGGCCGGAGCCTGGCGGTGAGCCTCGTCGAGCGTGGCCAAAGCCAGCGAATCGCGTCCCATATAGCTGTATACCATGCCGAGATTTGAGAGCAGCAGGACGTTCTCCGCCGCACGGGGACGCACCGACATGGCATCGATGATTCGTGCGGCGGCTTCCTCGTAGTGTCCCTCGGCTATGGCCCGGTCGGCCTGGCCGCACAGCAGGAAGTAGGGGTCTTCCTCGTCGTCGGGCACGGCAGGGGCGACAGCATCAAGACGGAGGACCGTCAGAAGTGCGACGGCTACGGCGAACTGCTTCAGCAGCCTATTTTTTCTTGGGTTCGGGCGCATATTCGTCAGGATATTTCATCGCGATACGCGGATGGGTCAGCGCCCATACTATCAGGACGATGCCAAGCAGGATGAACGGCACACTCAGCCACTGGCCCATGTTGAACTGCATCGAGGCTTCGAAGGCCACTTGGTCGTTCTTGATGAATTCTATCAGGAACCGCGACCCGAAAGTCCCTATGAGGAATGTGCCGAAGAGCAGTCCCGGGCGCTCGCCGCAGTTACGCTTCCAGTACATCCACATCATCAGTCCGAATAAGGCCAGATAGCACAGAGCCTCGTAGATTTGTGTCGGGTGACAGGCCTGTCCGAAGTAGAGGCGATTCCATTCTTCCGACCGTGGGAACATGAAGCCCCACGGCAGGTCGGTAGGATAGCCGAATATCTCGGAATTCATGAGGTTTCCGATGCGTATGAGGCATCCCACC
>CAMWZB010000205.1 GCA_947178655.1 uncultured Porphyromonadaceae bacterium | reverse complement strand
GTGCATGTCCCGGGTATGAAAAATCCGTCGAGAGACTTCCCGAAATCAGTTCTTGTGGCAGTGCTCATCATACTTGTCATATTTGTCGCAGGAACACTTGCCATCGGCGTTGTCATCCCTGAAAGCAAGATTAATCTACTTCAGAGTCTTCTTGTGGCCTACGACAATCTTTGGTCAGCCATAGGTGCTCCATGGCTCGGAAATGTCATGGCGGTGTTCATCACTTTTGGTGTTCTCGGACAGGTAAGTGCAGTCATCGCCGGTCCTTCCACCGGTCTTCTTGCCGTGGGACGTGCAGGCTTCCTTCCCAAGAGTCTGCAACACACCAACAAGAACGGCGTTCAGACTACCATTCTATATATTCAGGCAGCTATAGTGACGATATTGTCTCTTGTGCTTGTGCTTCTGCCTTCGGTCGAGTCCGCATATCAGATACTTAGTCAGATGTCCACGATCATCTACCTGATTATGGTTGTTATCATCTATGTGGCATTCATCCGTCTGCGTCGCACGGCTCCCAACAAGCAACGCGGATTCCGTGTTCCGGGCGGACGATTCGGTATGTGGTTCGTTGCCGGCCTCGGCATCATCGGGGCAGTGGTGGCCGGAGTTCTCAGCTTCGTTCCTCCTACACAGATCAAGACCGGCAGCCCGGTCGTGTACGTCGGCATCCTCGTACTGGGTGTAGCCGTATTCATCGCTTTGCCATTGATACTCTATGCCAAGCGTAAGAAATCATGGCGTGATGCCGGTTCGGACTTCTATCCGTTTGATTGGCAGATAGAGGGCCGGAGCCCGGGTGAAGTGTCAAAGTGGCCGGCCGGCTATCAGCCTACCGACGAGGAGGTCAAGGCAGCTCTTGAACGCGAGAATCAGACAAAGTGAAAATAACGGCATAATCTCTGCAATTATGATGCGAATACCCACCGGAAAAGGCTCGATCACATTGCCGGCACTGCTGGCGATATGGTCGGTCTCGCTGGTGGTCAACCTCCCGGGGCTGGCCGTCAGCCCTATGCTCGGCAATCTCGACAAGATTTTCCCCCATGTCGGCGACCTTGAGATACAGATGCTCACTGTCCTGCCGAATCTGCTGATCATCCCCTTCGTACTCTTCTCGGGGAAGCTGTCGGAGTCGAAGGACAAAGTCCGCATAGTGGTCATCGGACTTGCCATCTACCTCGCTGCAGGCATCCTGTATTTCTTTGCCGACAGCATGCCAATGCTCATCGCTGTGAGTTGTCTGCTCGGGTGCGGATGCGGACTTGTCATCCCTCTTGCGGCCGGACTGATTGCCGATACATTTGCCGGTAAGTACCGCATGCAGCAGCTCGGCATAAAGAGCGGCATTTCGAACATGGCTCTTGTCGCAGCCACTTTCGTTGTAGGGTGGCTCAATCATGGCAACTGGCACACTCCGTTTCTGGTATATCTGATTCCGGCTATCCCGTTGGCACTGATGGTATTCGTCCGCACCAACAATCCTGACGCATCCCGTAAGATGGGGTCAGCCCCCGCCGGAGCGGGGACTCCGCAGGCTGCGTCTCGGACCGACCTTGCCGTAGCGGCTCCGGGCGAGAGGGTACGTGACGGCTTCATCGTGGGACGCATGGCCGGTATAATAGGTCTTTACGCTTTCACGACATTCGCCGTAAGTATCATTTCGTACTATCTGCCTTTCCTTATTCAGGAGGACCGGCTTTCGAGTGATATCACAGGAACGGTGACGGCGCTGTTTTACCTCGCGGTATTCCTGCCGGGATTCTGCCTTCCGTACATCATCCGTGTCATGGGCCAGCGTACGTCATTGTTAGCGGCTCTCTCCACCGCAGGCGGACTCTTTCTGATGGCGCTTGCCCATGCCGACTGGCTCTTGTACTTCGGGGCGGTTTTCATGGGTTTCGGTTACGGCGTTTTCCAGCCGGTCATATACGATAAAGCCACGTATACCGTGACCGACGGGCGCAAGTCGACGCTTGCGCTGGCTATAGTGCTGTCGGTTAATTACATAGCTATTACGCTCACTCCCTTTGTCATCGATGTGGTCCGTCATGTTTTCCACACAGAGAGCAACCACTTCCCATTCTTGTTCAACGGGATTCTGACCATTCTGTTTGCCATCCTTGTAGTGGCCAGACGGCATAGTTTCACATTCAGGATGAGCGAAGAATACGTATGATGATTACGGACTTTCAATCAGAAGCCTCTCTGTCGCACCTTTGCGTGGCACAGAGAGGCTTCTGACTTATATTTGAATTTCAATCCCTACAGGACAGTGGTCTGATCCGAGAATATCGGGATGAATATCGGCTCGCGTGACCTTGGGCATAAGGCGGTCCGACACAATGAAGTAGTCGATACGCCATCCGACGTTCTTCTCACGGGCGCGTCCGCGGTAGCTCCACCATGAGTAGGCCCCGGTGTCGTCGGGATGCAGCTTTCGGAATGTGTCGGAGAAGCCCGAGGAGAGCAGCCGCGTCATGCAGGCGCGTTCTTCATCAGAGAAGCCCGGGTTCTGGCGGTTCGACTTTGGGTTGGCGAGGTCTATCTCGGTGTGGGCCACGTTCATGTCGCCGCATATGATGACCGGCTTGCATGCATCCAGTCCTTTGATGTAGTCGAGGAAGGCGTCCTCCCACTGAATGCGGTAGCTCAGGCGTGCGAGTTCGCTCTGGGAATTAGGCACATAGACATTGACGAGAAAGAACTCTTCGAATTCAAGCGTGAGCACACGTCCTTCTTTGTCATGCTCTTCCACTCCGATTCCTCGCGTCACCTTCAGCGGCTTGACGGCCGTGATGACTGAAGTTCCTGAATAGCCTTTGCGTTCGGCGCAGTTGTAGTATATTTCGCGGCCGTCGAAGGC
>CAMWZB010000204.1 GCA_947178655.1 uncultured Porphyromonadaceae bacterium | reverse complement strand
CATTCATATGTTTCACCGAGTCGCGCATCAGTGCTGCGTATGATCCGAATGTCATGGTGCGCGTTTCGCCGTCAGTCACTACATTCACTTCTTCCGGAGTGTTCACTGCCATTGTAAGTGTTTGCTGCGGAGTATAGAACGAGAGTTCACCGGCCATGTCAGGCTCTGTCGAGTATATCGCGTCGAGGTCTGGAGCAGTCCATTCCACTGCGGGATCGGCGTTTACTGTCACAGCGAGTGGCGCGAGGCCGGAATTGGTCTCAATAAGGCCGGCTATGATGACAAGAAGGCCCTGTCCGGCCACGGTGGCTATTCTGTAAAATGTCGAGCGGATGCCCACGTACAGCGACTGCTCGTGTTCGGAGAGCGCGAGCATGTAGAATCCGTCAGCGGCTATGTCATGAGTGGCCGAAGTGAAGCCCACGAGCCAGAATATGGCCAGTGTCAGCTGGAAGAAGAACGGTGCCGGAATGGCGAAAGCTATAGCAGCCAGCGCGAACGCTATCAGCCACTGCATAGTCAGAGTCCACCCTCGCTTGGTTTTGAGAATATCTACGAAAGGACTCCAGAAGGGTTTGATGACCCACGGAAGATAGAGCCACCCTGTGTAGAGAGCTATGTCGGTGTTCGATATGCCGAGGCGTTTGTACATAATCACCGATATGGTCATCACAGCCACATACGGCAGACCCTGTGCGAAATACAGGGTAGGAATCCAGGCCCAGGGATTGCGCTTGTTGTTTTTCATGGATAATGGTCAATAAAGGGTTTCGAGATGTGCTCCCGGGAAATAATGCATAAGAATGTCGTCAAAGTTATAGCCTTTTGCACTCATCACGGCTGCGCCGATTTGACACAATCCCGCTCCGTGACCCCAGCCTGCTCCGTGGAGGGTGAACGACTCCGGTACGCCGCGTTCGTCATTCTCTCCGGCTTCGACCACGAAGGCCGATGAGTACAGATGAGAAGTCGACAGCGTGCGGCGAATCTCAAGTTCTTTGCCGATTATCATCGTGCGCTTGCTGCCTGTGATGCGCAGGCGCACAATTCGGCCCGATGTGCCGCGCTCGACGGCCTCCATTGACAGAATCAGACCGAAGTCGATGCCCGACCGACGGGCTATCAGCTGTGAGAGCTCATCCTGAGTGTAGCGCACGTTCCAGCGGTAGAAATCCGTTGTCTCCTGGTCGTAGTTGTTAAGCACCTGTGAGAGTATGCCGCGGTCCGAGGTATTGCAGAAAGCAGCAGGCCGGCCGAGTATCCAGCGGCGTGCATTGTCCTCTATGGTCAGGTCAGGATAGACTGCGGCGTCCGGAGCGTCGGCCCGAACGGTGAGATAGTGCTTGTACACCGGTTGCCAGCAGTTCTCGAACTGTTCGAACACGCCGCCGCAACACTTCGAGAAGCGGGTGTCGCAGAGCAGACCGTCGCGGTCTTTCAGCACAAGGCCGCGTGTGGCCTCTATGGCTTCGCGGACAGTAGGAGTCGTCTGTCGGGTGATGCCCTGATAGCGCTGACAGTGGTCGTCGGCGCACACATCGAAGTTCACATGGTCCTCACGGTCGTACCAGCGCACAATCTCCTCGTCGGTGACCGTGCAGGACTGCACAGTCTCGTCGGATGCTGTTGCGCTATGGTCAATCTGGGCCAAAAGCCAACTGCGCGATATCACGGCGTGAGCCTTGAGGAATTCAGCGCAGGCAGTGGCGCTCATCTCGGAGCTTATCACGCTCATAAGGTACTCCTCGACAGGAAGCACGTTGATGAGAGTGAGCATATTGCCTTCTACGATGACTTTCAGAGAGCCGCGGAAACGTTGGTTTTCGCGACGTTCCCAGTGGAAGTTGACGCCTATCACCACGTCGGCTACCTCGAAGGAAGCGCCCGCACCGCAGGGTACAAGCGACACTTCGTCGTATGTCTTGCCCTGAAAGGCCACCCGGCCGTCGGGTGTGATTGAGAAGGTCTGCGGACCGCGCGAAGCGAGGCCTGAGCTTTTCTCTGTGTATTCAGCAAGAAGGTCTACGCGTATCTCTGTGGCACTGAGTATGCCTACATGTATATCTGGTTCTGTGTTCATCGTTTTCTGATAGTTTCTGCTATGGTCTCTGCCTCTGTCTCCGACGGGCAGAGTTCTTCGAATAATCTGATGACAGTGTCGGCATCGAAGCGGTCGAAATCCTCACGGCGCGGAGTGATGAACACTCCGCCCATATCCACCGACGCCGGGCTTATCAGCATACATCCCTCACCGTCAGTTCCGTAGAATGACGGACGGTGACGTTTGCGTGGTATCACGGCCACCTGTACGCGACTGTCGGATGAGTGTGCGAGTATGTTCATCATCGGTTCGGCTTCGCCTTCGGGCACGGGGAGTGCGGCGTATAGGCGGTCGAAGAGTGCTTCGCCGCTTTCAGGCGAAGTGGCGTCGATGACGAATACAGGCATCGGGAGTCCTTTGGCAATCGAGAGAGTGGCTCCACATTCCTCAGCCACGGGCTTCATCTCTGCGGCTTCGATGGCGTTCCAGATGGTCAGGAAGTCTGAGTTTCCTGCCTGGAAGTGCATATGGTCAGGTGCAGAAGCACCGCACCGCGGCCCGTTGTAGAACACTGTATAGCCCTCGAGGTCTGAGGCGAGCCTGATCATGTCGGCGACACGTCCTGCTATGAGCTGATCTGTGTGCGATGTGTCGGGCACGGTCAGGTGTCTGGGGAAAATGGGGAACGGATTGACAAGCACTGTATATCGGTTGCCGTAGGCGATTCCACGCTGTACGGCCGGCCTGTTTTCGGCACAAAGGAAGCACTTGCGGGCCTTCAGCGACGCTGAGTCGACCTTTGCTGCCGACGACACGATACGAGCCGGATT
>CAMWZB010000203.1 GCA_947178655.1 uncultured Porphyromonadaceae bacterium | reverse complement strand
GTCCGACGGCCATTGCCTGCGAGGATGATTATGGAGTAAGCCTTGTTCAAGGTGCTGTACTTCTTCCATCCCGAGGCCACATCGCCGACGGTGCGGCGCACGATGCCGTCGACCACGGGGGTAAGACGGAAGTCGGGGAAGTAGGTCGAGATGAGGGTCAGGTCGAAGTCGGTCTTCGGCATCGACTCTCCCATTGCGGCGATTCGGGCCTGCAGATAGTTGAATGCGCGCGAGAGCATCGGGTCGAACGAAGAGTCGAGCATTCCAAGCGAACGAGCTATGCCGAGCGTCATCAGCACCTTCTCCGTGGCCCATGGCGATGACTGATCGCTCCAGGAGCCCCAGCGGAAACCGCCGTCCTGATTCTGGAGTTTGCTCAGCGCAGCCTTGAAGCGGGCTATCCCTTCGGCGGTATTCTCGGGCGAGAGCAGGCCGACGAGAGCTTCCATGCGTGCTGACTGTGAGGCGGCGGTCTGCACCCACGGTGTCTGACTGAGCATGAGCTGCTTGAGAGTCTCGTTTCGGGAGAGCATCGACTCAAGTGCCTGTTCCGACGGATTTTCGCTCCAGCCGCGCAGGGCCGATGCGATGTCGGGGTTTTGGTCGACTATGTGCCTGCCGGCGAGGGCAGAGAATAGTTTCGACACAATTCCTCCGGCTGTCAGGCTCTCCGACGCCGAGATGCCGCGCATGGCCTTCACTACAGTCCAAACGGGATTCTGACAATACTGAAGCGTTAGCTGAGCGTCATTCCGGGCCTTTACAGTAAGGCTGAACGGCTTGTCGTCAGAAGGATTGAGATAGAAATCGGTGCTTTCGATGACCGTACCTGCAGCCTCGAGCACCGGAATGGCGCTCTGCTCGCCGTCGGCGAATGCGCCCGCAGCCGAGCGTACCCGATAGCCTATCGAGGCAGCGTCGACAGGAGCCTCTACGTCGATGCCGACAATTGCCGAACCCATCGCGGCCACGGTGTCGGCCGATGTGACTGTGCTGAGCACTTCGCCTGAGGTGACGTCGAACAGCTCTACTGTCGTGCTGATTACGGACGGCGCATCGCTGTTGTTGAATACTGTGGCAAGTATGCGGCCCGTATCGCCCTGACGGAGAAACCTCGGCAGTGCCGGCTGCACCATCACAGGCTTGTTTGCGGTGGCCATGAGGTCGCACACGGCGCTCTGCAGCGAATCAGTCCATGCAAATCCGCGCATACGCCAGGTGCCATTGGCATTGGGTACGGTGAACACAATGTCGACGTTACCGTCGGCGTCCGACACCAGTGCGGGCTTCCAGAATGCCTGAAGCACCTCCGAATCGCGGTAGGCGAAGTCGTCCCCGGCGCCGTCCTCTTCAGCAGCGTCGTTTACCGAGCCGACAAGAACACTTTCCACCATGGAGTCATATTCAGACATTTCCGCCCCACCGGCAACACCCGGTTCGAACGCTTCTTCTTCTACCACATCCGCGCTACCGACAGTAGCTGCCGACTTCATCATGGCACGGTACATTACGCGGTTGCGTCCGTAGAGCATCACAGGATAGCGGAATTCTGGCCAGCGGACGAAAAGCACATCTCGCAACCGGGGATGCACAGCTATATAACTTGTGCTCATATATGTGCTCACACGAGAGAAAAACGCACTACAATACTGCGGGCGCAGATTGAATACACCGGGCCACGAGCCTTCAGCGAGAGCGTCAAGAGCCTGATTGTACATCGTGGCTATCATAGCCGCATCGGCAAGAGACTTGTCACCGCATGCGATACGGAAGCGCCACTGCTCTCCCGAGCCGGGGACAAGTTTGTCGCGGAATGTCTCTGTTCTGATTTCCATCGCATCTTCCTTCCTGACCTCCGGATGATAGACATCCGAATATGTCTTGCCATCATAAACTGTCGAGACAATCACTTCGCAGGATTCGCATCCGACCGGCAAATCAGCCTTTATCGTACTGAAACCGCGGCCTATGCGATGCAGTTTCGACTGATGGATAGTGGAATCCGAGTTGACGAACGTGTAGACATACAGCTTCTCAACGCAGCAGCCGACAGTGAGTTCGCCTTTGGAGTTCATTTTACCGGGGATGAAAACAGGACGGCCGGTGTCAGGAACGGCATTGCGGCGGATGCTGTACGCAGCAAACTCTCCGGCGCGGCAGGAATCAGCCTGAAGCGTATCGACAGGCGCTATGGTGAGTTCATAGACGGCAGCGTCGAGCGACGAGAAGTCGAGGTCGACGGGCACCCCTGCCGTGCAGTCGCCCGTCAGGACCGGCGTCTTGTCGTTCTGACGGCTCACGCTCCATCGCAGCGCCAGCGGAGTTTCTTTGCCCATACCGTCGTAGGCGTAGAAAGTCATATTGGCGGGTTTGTCGACATCAATCGCCAACGGCAGTCTGGCATACAGGCTGTAAGGCTTGCCTATGGTAAAGTCAGTTCTCGCCTCGGCTGTCTCGGCTGTCTGCGAGGTCGCCGTAAGCGAAGCTATGAAGCCCGTATATCCGCCACTTGTGACAGCTTCCGATGTCAGCATCGACGCCGGCACTACGACCGAGAAGCCGCCCTCGTCATCGGTGACGGCATCGACCGAGCCGACAGAAATCTTAGGTACGAACCAGCGCCAGCGCGATGCAGCCTGAATGGCAGCGCTGACTTTCGCACCGACCACGGGCATACCCGAGTATGTGGCGACACGACCTTCGATGGTCACGTCGTTCTTTGCCGGAGCATCGCGACGCACAGCCGTCACTTCCATCTTTATCTGCGGCGCCTTGAAGTCGCTGACAGTGAATCCGCCACTGCCCAAATAGCAGGCAGGCTTCAAACCGTACACAGATATGCTCCAGTATCCCGTCAGAACGTCCTTCTCAGTGACGAACGAACCGCAGGCACGTC
>CAMWZB010000202.1 GCA_947178655.1 uncultured Porphyromonadaceae bacterium | reverse complement strand
CATATCGTGACATTTTGCTATTCGTCATAAAGATAGTCCAAATATCCCGGAAAAACTTGATTTAAAATCCTCCGACAATAGTAAACACCTGTAATAGTCAATATTCCAACACATTACAGGCGTTTGTTAAAATTTTCCGTGGACAGCAGTGCACGGCTCGTGCGTCCGAATATCACCCCTGATAATCAAGCTATTGACGGACGCACGAGCCGTGCGTCCCTACTTTTTGGAGGCAATTCTTTGAGTTCTGCAACATCCTCACAGCAATATTATGCGCTGCAATTTAGGCTTGAGCCGTAAAATGCCCCCTCTACGGCGACCTGCATATTAATGCGTCATGCGTGCTTGTCGCAAGCACGCATGACGATGTTGTTTAGTATGAAAAATTATTGAGTGAGGATGTCAAATCAACATCATTATTTTTTAGTTTTGAACATCACCGGAAGGGTGTACCGACAGTCGACGGCTTCGCCTCCGACAGTGCCGGGAGTCCATTTCTCCGTGAGACCATCTTTGAGCGCGCGCACGGCTTCAGCGTCGAGGGCTTCGTTGCCGGCCGACCGCAAAATCTTGATATCGTCGATAGTGCCTTCTTTTGTTACGGTAAATGTAACTATCACATTTCCCTTGATATCTTTTTCGGCCATATTTTCAGGATATTTAATCTCGTCCATCAGTGCCTGGAGCATCGCAGCTTCGCCACCGGGATATTGAGGCAATGTTTGGACGGCTTTGTGCGGCTCAGACTTTTTGGCTGCAGTCTCGCCCGATGTTTCTTTCTTAGTGCTGAACATCACCGGTAGGGTATAGTGGCAGTCGACGGCTTCGCCTCCGACAGTGCCGGGAGTCCATTTCTCCTTGAGACCTTCTTTGACGGCGCGTACGGCTTCAGCGTCGAGGGCTTCGTTTCCGGCCGACCGCACAATCTTGATGTCGTCGATAGTGCCCTCTTTTGTCACGGTAAATGAAACTATCACTTTTCCCTTGATATCATTTTCGGCCAGAGTTTCGGGATATTTAATCTCGTCCATCAGCGCCTGGAGCATCGCACGTTCGCCTCCGGGATATTGGGGCAATGTTTCAACGGCTTTGCGCGGCTCGGATTTTTTGTCGGCAGCCTCATTGACCGCTGATTCGGAGGGCAATGCGGCATCCTCTTGCGCGGGAGCGTAATTTTCACTAACTTTGTCGTAGCTTACGGCTGCGACATTCTTGATTGTCGACGCTACGGCCGGAAAGTCTGTCATCGCTACCGCGAGCATGGCTGCGGGCAGCAGTGCGGCTGCACAAAGGTGGCGCACTCTACTTGATTTTGATTTCATCATCATGGTTAAACGGTTTTTAAGTTGACTATGATTCAGACTGTTGGCTATGGACTGGAACCCCGGGCCGACAGTCTTTCTTATTAATAACATCTGGTAATCAGAGGCTTTGATGCCCGAATTCAATATGCGGCGGTCAACGTCATATTCATGCACGGCACTCAGCTCGCGGCGCATGAGATACGCCACAGGGTTGAACCAGTTGAATATGATGAACATCTGCGCGAAAATCAGGTCGATGCTGTGTCGGTTGCGTATGTGTGACAGCTCGTGCTCTATTATGAGGCGGTTGTCGGCGTCGGCCGGCGACACCACGAGATAACGTCCCCAGCTGAAAGGCGACACCGTGGTCTCGGCTATGACTATTGTGGCGCCGTCAATTTCACGCTTCTCGCCCCGGCGTATTATGCGGAACATACGGGTGTAGGAATATACTGTCAGTGCTGCGACTATCGCCATGCCCGCGATATATATAAGAGGTATGGCGTGCCAGATGCCGGCTTCGTTTCCTTCCGGAGCGTCGAGTGCGACGGCCGAAACGGCGCCCAGTGTCACGCCTCCCGTCAGGGCAGAGTCTGATGACTGAAACAGCCCCGTCACGGCAGTGCCTGATGATTGAAACAGTCCCGTCACGAAGTCGGCTGCCGGTATGGCAAGAAGCGCTATAGCGTAGCATGACAGGAGCACCACGCGGTTGAAGCGGTAGAATGTCGCGTTGGCCAGCAGGCTCTTGTACACTATGTACTCAAGCACCAGAATTATGGCTACCGACATCGAATATGCTGTTAATGTTCCCATATCGATTATTTTTTCTCTTTGTTCTGTTCTACAATCTTGATAAGCTCTTTCAGTTCGTCGACCGAGATATCTTCGTCTTTGATAAACGATGACACGATTTTCATATATGAATTGTCGAAAAACCTGCGGATCACACCCTTCATCGTCGATTTCCGGTAATCCTCGATATCTATGGCCGGGGAGTAGGCCAGCGAATTCCCGACTTTCTCTCTTGTCAGATATCCTTTTTTCTCGAGTATATGCACGTATGTGCTCACGGTATTGAAATGGGGTTGAGGTTCGGGATAGAGTGCTACAACGTCGCGGATAGCGAGTCTGCCGTTTTGCCAGAAGAACGTCATCACCTCTTCCTCTTTTTCTGTAAGTTTCGGTATGGTGCTCATCTTTTTGGTTTTTTATTTTATGTTTGCTTTGTCTAACTAAGATTTTAGTTTCTGTGGCAAATATACAACTAAGATTTTAGTTTGCAAGTGAATTTACATTTTTTAACACTAAATTTTTAGTTTGTTATTGAAAGATAGGGGTTCTGCAACAACCTCAAATATATGGTCGGTATTCTTTTTGTTCTTGAAGCTGCTTAATCTGAATAGGGTGTTGTAAATCGGCGTCCTGCGGAAGCCACTTGGCGGGTGGTGTCTATTCCCCGCACGCCTTACTGCGTTGCGGCGTACGGGGTTACGTGTAAATCGGCGTCCTGCGGAAGCCGCTTGGCTGGTGGCGTCTATTCCCCGTACGCCTTACTGCGTTGCGGCGTACGGGGTCATGTGAAAATCGGCGTCCTGCGGAAGCCACTTGGCGTGTGGTGTCTATTCCCCGCACGCCT
>CAMWZB010000201.1 GCA_947178655.1 uncultured Porphyromonadaceae bacterium | reverse complement strand
TGTCAGGGGTTAGTCGCGTACTATATGAAAATTTCGTCTGAATGTCCGTGATGCCGGCCTGTCAGGCTCTGTCACGGTGATGCCGAGATTAACGACGGCAGTGCCCCGGGAGGGTCCCGAGGCAAGGGTGCCGAGCAGTTCGCCCGACTGTACTTTGATTTTCCGGCCATCGTCGCCTTCGAGGATGCCTGACGAGTCGGTGACTTTGTCGATTTCGACGTCAAGATAGGCCGGAGCTACGAAAGTGCCGTCGGCGGACCTCCGCACTCTCGGGATGATGGTGAACTTGCCGGAGGAGCCGAAGCGGATGTAATACTCATGATTGTTCTGCTCGACCACCACAGCCGGATAGCCTCCGATAGGTGGGTAGAACTCGGTGTCGATGTCCAGGGAGTAGTTGGTCAGGACGACGGGTATCTGAATGTAGTCGTTGCGTCGTATGGCGCTTATGTCGGGAGCCAGGGCGTAGAGTTCTTCTTCTTCGCGGCCGTTCCGCTGCACTTTGACAGCGAAAGTGAACTGTCCGGTCGGATGGCTGTCGGCCACGCTCTCGCGGATGTAGAAGTGAGAGGTCAGAGTGCGCTGCGAGCCTTCGAGATGTACGTCGAGGTCATGCTCGACTGTAGATGGCGTGCAGCCTTCGAGGATGACCGGACGCGCTATGTCGCGTGAGTTGCCGTCGAATATCGGCAGAGCGGTGACGTTGCCCGAATAGACCGGCCCGAACGTGACGCCGGTGATGTCTACAGGATCAGACGAGGCGTTGCTGAATTCGAACTCCACGCGGGCGAGCATGCGTATGACTTCTATGGAGGTGTTCACGCCCGGACGGCTTGATATCTCGATGCCGTTAATGACGCCGCTCATGGGTATGAGGGTGCCGGCGACGGCATATGCGTCGAAATCAGCCGTGAGGCTTCTGAAGTCTTCGGGCAGAGCCGAGCCTTTGGAGAGCGAGCCTATGGCGGTGCGGATATTGTCAGGCAGGGCTGTAAGGTTGGCGAAGGCGTAGACTGTGTAGTAGCCCGGATTGAGCTCCACATCGAATTCCTCGTGCTCGAATCCTGTGGCGGCGCTTTCGGAGCGCTCGACTATGGCGCATACTGTCGATACGTTGTTGACGAACAATATGGTATAGTCGTGTATCAGTTCGTTGTCGTCCACGGCTTCCTGGGCGCGGCTTGATATGATGAAGCGCTGTTCGACAGTCATGTCTGCGTCGGGTGCGTCGCTGTCTGACTGACAGCACGGCACCGTGAGCGACAATAGGGTCAATGCAATGAGCGATAGAATAGTATGACGGGTTTTCACTGTGTTATATTAAAAAGAATGGATTCTGAAGAAAGAAGTATCGGGGAAGGGTAGTGTGGATTCTTTACATTATCGTTTCGTCAAGACGGCGGAATGACCACGGGCGCACGTAGATGACGGCCTGTATGTTTTCCGGCTCTATGAGATCCGGCTCCGGATAGCCCGGACCTGAGAATGTGAACTCGACCCGGTAGACGTGGTTGCGTACGATGCCGAACTCCATCGGGAAGCGTGTCTGGTCGCCCGACTGTGATATGATTCGGTGTCGTATCCAGACGGGATAGTAGCACACGCCTCCGGCATAGTGGTCGATGACGCATGAGCCAAGTCCATGTGTCAGGCGGTAGCTTTCGGCATCGGCACGGGTGGCGAAGCAGAGGGGTCTGGTCACATCGTCGAGAGGACGCAGACGATAGAAATCGCTGCCGCGTACGTAGGCTGTCTCCGTGCCGTCGGGCGCATACAGCGCTGCCGGCTCATATTCGGCCCGGAGCATCAGTCCTGTGACGAAGCGTGAGTCGGCCATGTCCATGTGATGGGTGTTCTCGTTGGCATAGCTCAGTATCAGGGCGCGGTCATTGCCGTCCTTGAGCATCAGACGGTCATCGCTCATAAGGTCTGCAAGTCCGGAGAATCGATCGAATACCGAAGCGTCGATGCCGCCGGCACGGGTGTCGCCGTAAAGTGCCGACAGGTCGGAAGCGTCGCTTTTTGTGGCCGTGTTGGGTTCGACCACATAGTTGACGGGCACGCCCGAAATGTCACTGACCAGTTCGTGTCCGCATACGGTGGTCTTGTCGAAGCATCCGTCGGCGGCATCGGCCGTGACGTGCTTCAGCACATAGGACGGGGTCTGCATCAGATTGGTGGGCACTACATGGGTCAGATGCACGAGATCTTTTTTCGCTCCGGGCATCACCGCTGTGTAGCACAGTCCGCTGCCGGCCTCGATGTCTGAAGCCGGGAAGCGGAGGTCGATACGAGCAGCGAGGCGTTCGATAGACATTGATGCCGTGAATGGTGCGTCGGGGTCATTGCCGCCGGGAGCCGTGACTATGCCGTCGTCGAAGCGCGCCGATGCCATGGTGAATCCTGTGGCATCGCCGCCTGTGCCGCTCCATGAGGTCGGAGCGATGGCTTCGCGGATGGCTTTGAGAGAGGTATGGCGGCTCATGTCGCCCATGTTTGCAACGGCCAGCAGACGGTCGCCCTGGGCAGGCTTATAGCCGGTCAGGGCGATGGTGAAGTGCCGCTCGCCGGATGAGGTGGAGACTATCTGATCGCTGTTGACAAGAGTGGAGTAGATGATGTCGGCATCGCCGTTGGGCCCGGCCGGAGAGTCGCGGTAGACCCATAGGAATATGTTGTCGATGTCGTTTTCATGGTTCACTCCGGGCAACTCCGGGGTGTAGTCGCCTATGGCCCGGGATGACGATGCCACCGACAGCTTCACCGTGAGGGATGTCTGCTGCCCGGGAGGCTCTTCGGGCTTGTGGTCAGAGGAGCAGGAAGCGGCGACTGACATCAGAGCCATGGCACACACGTATGCCGGGACGCGCCTGAGAGTCGTTCCGAAGACGGTAAGATATTTGTTTGTAGGTTGCATAGCCGTTGTATGATATGTCATTCTGGCTATTGAAGTCGTCAGTGGGTCAGCATGTAAAAC
>CAMWZB010000200.1 GCA_947178655.1 uncultured Porphyromonadaceae bacterium | reverse complement strand
CCTTCGCCGTCGATTATGAGCTCGTGGGGTATCATCTGTATGCCCATGGCGCGAAGGAAGTCGCTGTTGGGGTCGAGCAGTATTTCATACTCCCAGCCTTCGCCGTCGACGAGTGGTTTCACTTTGCTGGCGTTCTGAGCCTGGTCTGTAGAGATGGCGATGAGTTTCATGCCGGTTTCTTCCTGCCAGTCGGGATATACTTCGTGGATGGCCTTCAGCTCGCGGTTGCACGGTTTGCACCATGTGGCGAAGAAACTGATGACGAAAGGCTTGCCATCATTGCTGAGTTTGGCTGTATCGACGGTTTTGCCGTCAAGAGTCTTGAGCTGGACTGATGGTAATTGAGCTGCTACGGCGAGCGAGCAGAGAGAAAGACACAGCAGTGCAAGAAGGCGCGTAATTTTCATGTCAGGGGAGTTGAGTAGATAATTCAATGGAGGTTTATTGTTGCAAAGTTAATTAGTTTTAGCCAAAGAAAAAAGCACAATGTCAAAAAAAATGGATAAAAAAGGCATTATTATTCTTTATGTATCAAAAAAAGTTATTAATTTTACGCCCGAAAGAGTTCCGGTATCATTTCCCTCTGTACTTTCTTTCTTAATAGTCGTATACAATCTTTTATAACCTAATATTGTTTTTTTTTAATGAAACGTGCTTTGCTTATAACCGCTCTGGCGGCTGCTTTGTCATTCTCAGCAGTTGCTCAGAGTTCTGCGCCTGTGGTTCAGCGGCTCAGTTCACAGTACCACGTCCTGTCAGACAACGGCAAGTGGGCTGCTTCTGAAGCTCCAAGTCAGGAGGACGGCGATCTGACCCCTTCGGGAGGTACTCTTTTCGATCTGACTACGGGTACCGAGACCGTGATTTCTCATTCCAGCGGCCGCTCCGGAGTTTCCGACATCACTGATGACGGCTCGATCGTTGTCGGCGAGTGCCTCAATGCTCCGGCCTTCTGGTCGCGTGCCGAAGGTGGCTGGGTGATGCTTCCTCTCCCGGGAGACTGCAAGAAAGGACGTCTCAATTCTGTCACGCCCGACGGAAAGTATGCCGTCGGATATGCTGTGCCGCCGGATTTCGACTGGGGTGCTGTTCCGGTCATGTACGACCTTGCCACAAAGTCGCTTATCGAACTGCAGGGCCTTCCCAAGCTCGATATGACGCATCTTGACCAGAAGCAGAACTGCTTCTACAGCATTTCGGCTGACGGCCGATACATAGCCGGCACCATGTCGGAAAGCTATCCTCTGCCGGCGGCCACCTGCGCTTATGTATATGACCGTCAGAATTCCTCTTACCGCATGATCGGATATACAGAGAGTGATACAGCTCCGTGGACACCTCACTGGAATAACCTCTTCTTCGTCGAAGGCCCGTCGATGAGCGCTAAAGGCAAGTGGGTCACAGGCTCGGCTTATATGGTTGTACCTATTCAGGGCAGCGATTTCGGCAACGAGTTCCGTGCCGCTTACAAGTTTAATGTGGAGACAGGCGATTTCGAGATTTATGACGGCAGCGGCGAGAACGATATCGTCGGCTCTGCCGTTCTCGATGACGGAACGCTTTTCGCTCAGGCTCCGGCAGGGAATCCTTATGCCAGCATGTATATACGCCATGGCAATTACTACATATCCCTTGCCGACATATTCAAGCAGGTGTATGGTGTCGATTTCTACGAGAGCACCGGATTGCCCAATACCGGTTTCCCTGTGGCCGTATCGGCCGACGGTCTGACCATGGTCATGATCACCGGTCCTGATTCGTCATATCTTCTGAGGCTCTCTGAGCCGCTTTCGGAAGCCGCCGCACGGGTCAATCTCCTCAACTCGTACACTGTAGCGCCTGCGTCTGGCTCTGTCATGTCCAAGCTCCGCGAGGTGCGCATTACATTTGACCGCGATGTTGAGGTCAATGGCCAGTACTCCAAAGTCACCTGTAAGTCAGATGACGGCAAGGAAAGCTGGCAACCCCTGCAGTCGGGCGGATGGGCTGCCGACGGCAAGCGCATCATAGTCACTTTCCGCGGACGCGAACTGCGTAAGGACGTCAAGTACACCCTTAATATTCCTGCCGGTCTCATCCG
This sequence comes from uncultured Porphyromonadaceae bacterium, assembly GCA_947178655.1. The sequence goes on along the minus strand of CAMWZB010000200.1, from coordinate 906 downwards.
CATCAAGGGCGACCGCGAGCAGCTTTCGCCCGAGATTAACATCTCTTTCACAGGCCGCGGCTCTGATCCGGTGACTCTTGTCAGCGCGTACCCTGCTGATGAAGCGTCGGTAAGCGCCATCAACAGCACCTCTGACCCCGTCATCCTCACATTCGATGCAGATGTCAAGCTCTCCGACACACCTTCGGCACTTCTCTACCGTGCTGATGAGGACGAGCCCTACGCTACGCTCAACGTGGCTGCCGCCGACCGCCGTATCATGCTGTATCCCATAGCCGGACAGTATCTCTTCAATGGCACAGACTATCGCGTCGTGGTGCCCGCAGGCACAGTCTGCGACGTTTCGGGCGAAGGTGCCAACGAAGAAATCTCGCTCCTCTACCATGGTTCGTATGTACGTCAGGTTTCCTCTGATGACAAGAACATATTTATTTCAGACTGTGCAGACTACAACTCCTTCATGTTCTACGACGGCGACCGTCTGTCGCCCGGTCCCGTGCCTGCGGGATGGGGGTTCACAGCGAATCTGCCCTGGAACATCACACGCGAATCCACAGCGTCAACCGACATGTGCATGGCGGCTCACTCCATGTTCATTTCCGGCGGAACATCTGACGACTGGATGGTCACTCCGCAGCTCTTCATCCCCGACACTGAGTGCTATCTCAAGTTTGAGGCTCAGAGCTATCTCAAGGCTGCTGTCGACCGGCTGAAAGTATATGTATATTCTTCGGGCAACGTATACAACACTCTTACGAAGTCCATCATCGACGACATCCGCGCCAACGGCGACCTGGTGTTCGACGAGCGGCTCTCTCCCGGCGAATCGCAGGAAGAACTCGCTGACGACTGGGTCACCTATACTGTGTCTCTGGAGAAATATGCGGGCCGCGACATATACATAGC
>CAMWZB010000199.1 GCA_947178655.1 uncultured Porphyromonadaceae bacterium | reverse complement strand
GCCACAGCCCTGCGTGCGATGCGCAGCCTGCGTCGACGCCTGCCCGATGGGACTCGAACCGTATCTGCTGTCGACATACGGACGCCTGAGGATGTTCGACGAAGCCCGTCAGGCCGATGTGGCAGACTGCCTCGAGTGCGGAGCCTGCTCGTGGTCGTGTCCGTCATCGCGTCCGCTCCTTGATTATATCCGTATTGCCAAACAACGTTCACGAAAATGAATACGAATACCATCATCTTCTCGCCATCTCCGCATCTGCACACACACCGCACCACTTCCGGAGCCATGCGGCACGTCATTTTGGCCCTGGCTCCTTCGATTTTGGCTGCACTATACTTCTTCGGAATCCCGGCACTTGAAGTGCTGCTCGTGTCAATTGCCACATGTGTGGCTACCGAATGGCTCATCACACGATACATGCTCAAGCGCGCGTCGACCATTTCCGACTGCTCGGCTGTGCTTACAGGAGTGCTTCTGGCTCTGAACCTTCCGGCAAACCTGCCTCTATGGATGGCGGCCGCCGGCTCAGTCATGGCCATCGGCATAGCCAAAATGGCATTCGGAGGTCTCGGATGCAACATATTCAATCCGGCCCTCGTAGGGCGTGTGTTCCTCCTGATATCGTTCCCCGTGGCCATGACCTCGTGGCCACTGCCGTCGGCAGGCTTCGGCGATGCCGACGGACAGACCGGCGCCACCCTGCTCTCCGGCATCTCCGAAGGAGCTGTCGACCCCGCCTCGGTCGACACTCTGCAACTATTTCTCGGCAATATCGGAGGTTCGATGGGTGAAGTGAGCGCACTGGCCATTCTGGCAGGCTTCATCTATCTTCTCGCACTCCGTATCATCAAATGGCATATCCCTGTGGCCATTGTCGCCGGGCTTGTCGGTGTAGACATTCTTGCAGGCTATCCTCCGATTGTCGACGTGCTTTCAGGCGGTCTGCTTTTAGGAGCGGTGTTCATGGCTACGGACTATGTGACATCGCCCATGACATCGCGAGGCATGCTTTTGTACGGACTTCTCATCGGCATCATCACAGCGTCGATACGTCGCTGGGGGGCATACCCCGAAGGGATGTCCTTCGCCATTCTGATTATGAACGGCGCCACTCCGCTCATCAACCGTTATATACGCCCCGAACGCTTTTCACCAGGAAGAAAGGAGGTTGCAGCATGACGTCATCACTTCGCAATATGGTACTTTCGCTTACCGGCCTCACATTCGCGGCTGCCGCCATCCTCGCAGGGGTCAATCTCATCACAGCCAAGCCCATAGAAGAAGCGTCGGCCAAGGCTCGGGCTGAGGCCATGACCGCCATACTTCCGCCGTTCGACAACGACATAGCCGCTACAGCGACAGTCCGTCCTGATGGTCAGACAGTATACTACGCCATTCTCGGCGGCATTCCCGCCGGCACTGCCGTAGAAACATACTCTGACAACGGATTCTCCGGCCGCATCACGCTTCTTGCCGGCTTCGATACAGCCGGAGTACTCACAGGATACCGCGTTCTCGAGCACGCCGAAACGCCGGGACTGGGCGCAAAGATGACCGAATGGTTCTCCGACCCGTCACAGCCCTCAAGGTATGTGACAGGCCGCACCGGAACTCTTGCCGTGAAAGCTGACGGCGGTGACATAGACGCTATCACGGGTGCGACGATTACATCCCGGGCATTTTTAGAAGCGCTCAACCGGGCGCGCAAAACTATCACTGAATAACCGAACAACGATGAAAGCACTTCAGACAATAGTATCCGGTATCTGGCAGCGCAACCCTACCTTCGTACTCATTCTGGGTATGTGCCCGACTCTTGGCACTACATCGTCAGCACTCACAGGCTTGTCGATGGGTCTTGCCACCATGCTCGTACTCATCTTCTCGAACGCAGCCATATCCGCCATCAAAGACATCGTGCCCGACAAGGTGCGCATACCGGCGTTCATCGTCGTCATAGCATCGTTTGTGACAGTGGTCCAGATGGTGATGCAGGCCTGGTTCCCGGCGCTGTATGCCGCTCTTGGCATCTTTATCCCACTTATTGTAGTGAACTGCATCCTGCTGGGACGCGCCGAGGCTTTCGCCTCCAAGAATTCTGTAGGGCTCTCCATAGCCGACGGTCTGGGCACAGGCCTCGGCTTCACACTGGCACTCACAGTGATAGGATGCGTACGCGAATTCCTCGGAACCGGCACAGTATTCGGCTGCCGCATCTACAGCGCCGACTACGGCTCGCTGATATTCATCCTCGCCCCGGGCGCCTTCATAGTATTGGGGCTGCTGCTCGCATTGTTCAACATCTTCACTGACCGTAAGTAAAAGCCATGCTGATATACCTCGCCATCATCTTCAATGCGATACTTGTCAACAACATAGTATTCTCGCAGTTTCTTGGCATATGTCCCTTTATAGGCGTATCCCGCAAAATTGATTCAGCTGTCGGCATGGGCATGGCAGTCACCTTCGTCATGGCTGTCGCGACTGCTGTGACGTGGCTTCTACAGCACTATGTGCTGCTGCCGCTCGGCCTCGTGTACATACAGACCATAGCATTCATCCTCGTCATAGCCGTCCTTGTGCAGATGCTTGAGATCGTCATGAAGAAAAGTTCGCCGGGACTCTATGCCGCCTTAGGAGTATTTTTGCCCCTGATAACCACCAACTGTGCCGTTCTCGGCGTAGCCATCATTGTGGCAAACAAAGACTTCGACTTTATTTACTCAATAGTCTACGCGATAGCCACGGCCATGGGCTTCACGCTTGCTCTGCTGCTGTTCGCAGGCATACGCAGCCAGCTCGAACTGGCTGACGTACCTCGTCCGATGCGCGGAGTGCCTGTGGCCCTGCTGACGGCAGGAATCCTTGCCATGGCATTCATGGGATTCGCCGGTATCAAGATAGGCTGAAACTTTATAATCATGAAACTTATATCCTGGAACGTAAACGGCCTTCGCGCAATAGCCGGCAAAGGCTTTGACAAAATATACCACGACTTCGCGGCTGACATCTTCTGCATACAGG
>CAMWZB010000198.1 GCA_947178655.1 uncultured Porphyromonadaceae bacterium | reverse complement strand
TTCCAGTTGAATACCGGCTTGCCATCGACATCCACTCCAGTGATGAACTGGTCATAGCCATCGCCCGAACCGGTGAAGTGTATCGGAAGTTTTACATCGGGATAATTAGCCTCGATGCTCAGGCGGTCTCCGTCGGCCACTGTTACTTCGTAGCTGTACCCGTTGCCGGCTACGGCTTCGTCGTTGAGCGTCACGGCATACAGGGCCTTGTCAGTCGGGACTATGCGCAGCCTGTTCTCTCGTTCGGGGTCGAAGGTGTATTCGTTGATGCCGTCAGTCAGTTCGAGCGTGCTCTCGTCGCTTAGACGGGTGACTGACACTTTCGAGGCATCGTCCACATCAATGGTACACAGTGCCGTGCGGCTGTCGCCGGCAGGTGCTGTGGTCACGTAGTAGATTGTGCCATAGTCGCTGAACACAATGATGTCGCAGAACTGCAGGCCGTCCTCGGCGTGGATCGGACATTCGTCGCTCCAGTCGCCTTCGACTTCCATGACCGACATCAGGCGGTAGCCGTCAGCCGCGGCCACCCGCACATAGGAGCCGCGCTCCACGTCGAATTCGTTCATTCCGTCTTTAAGACCGGTCTTCACATCATCGTTCACAGTCACTGACACGGCTGCGGCCATGTCGAGATTCAGACGGAACGTGACATCCTGTGCCCGGGCTGAAAGGCCTAACACAAGTAGCAAAAGCGTGAAAAGAGTAGAAATTTTCTTCATATGGAATAGTTTTGATGGATTTTGTCTGCAAAAGTACGAAAATATTTCACATGTGATATATGAAATCGTTGTTTATCTGCATAAATGGACGGTTTTTGAGCTTTTTTGCGGCAGATATCCAATCTGTCGCGTGTCCGCCATACTTTTGCGGATGGTTTCAGGGTTGTGGTCTTGTGTGGAAAAAAAACGTGTCAGCGGACATGTTAAGACCGCTGACACGCTTCTTGATATATCTCTCGGATGAGTTAATCGTTCATCTGAATCCTTCTACGAAGGCGAATTCCGGATAGAGACCGGAGACTTCGGCTATGACGCGCCGCAGACTCTGCTCCGTGAATCCGCTTCCGGCAGTGACGTTGTCTACGAAGAGCTGTAGGCGCACATCATCGGACAGCGGGAGTTCGTCCTTCCGCGGCTTTGCAGCCTCGGTTATGGCCACGGTGATGCTGTCGAGGTCAGGCACTGCGTTGAGATCGCCGTCCTCGACAGACGATTCTGTGGCGAAGCGGTAGTATGTCCGGTCGCCGGTGAGAGCTATGTCTGCACGGGCCACGTCGTTGACCCGTATCATGATGGTAAGCTGCGACATCACTCCATGAGTTTGCGGTAACGGCGGCGTGGCAGTTCCTTGCCTCCGTTCTGGCGTTTCTTGTACTCTTCGTAGTCGGAGTACGATCCTTCGTAGAATACGACCTGGCCGTCGCCTTCGAAGGAGAGGATATGTGTGCATATGCGGTCGAGGAACCAGCGGTCGTGGCTCACCACTACAGCGCATCCGGCGAAGTCCTCAAGGCCTTCCTCAAGTGCGCGGAGGGTGTTGACGTCAATGTCGTTGGTCGGTTCGTCAAGCAGCAGCACATTGCCTTCTTCCTTGAGTGCCATGGCGAGGTGCAGGCGATTGCGTTCGCCACCGGAGAGTACTCCGATTTTCTTCTCCTGGTCAGCGCCGGTGAAGTTGAAGCGCGAGAGGTAGGCACGGGCGTTGACGTCTCGGCCTCCCATGCGGAACGATTCCACACCCTGCGAGATGACTTCATATACGGTTCGGTCGGGGAGCAGGTCGTGGTGGCGCTGGTCGACATATGCCACCTTGACGGTCTCGCCCACTTCGAATGAGCCTGCATCGGGAGCTTCCTGACCCATGATGAGACGGAAGAGGGTAGTCTTGCCGGCGCCGTTTGGTCCGATGACGCCTACTATGCCGTTGGGCGGCAGTGCGAACGAGAGGTCGCTGAAGAGCTGTTTGCTGCCGAATGCCTTGGCCAGATGCAGAGCTTCGATGACTTTGTTGCCAAGGCGCGGACCGTTGGGGATGAATATCTCGAGTCGTTCTTCGCGCTGGCGCTGGTCCTCGTTGAGGAGTCGGTCATAAGAGTTGAGACGGGCTTTGCCCTTTGCCTGTCGGGCCTTGGGCGCCATGCGCACCCATTCGAGTTCGCGTTCGAGAGTTTTGCGGCGCTTGGACGCTTGCTTCTCTTCCTGGGCCATGCGGCGGGTCTTCTGCTCAAGCCATGAGGAGTAGTTGCCCTTCCATGGAATGCCTTCGCCACGGTCGAGCTCAAGAATCCATCCGGCGACATGGTCGAGGAAGTAGCGGTCGTGGGTGATGGCTATGACTGTGCCGGGGTACTGCTGGAGGTGCTGTTCGAGCCAGTCGATTGACTCGGCGTCGAGGTGGTTGGTCGGCTCGTCAAGCAGCAGTACGTCGGGCTGCTGGAGCAGAAGGCGGCAGAGGGCCACACGACGGCGTTCGCCACCGGAGAGAGTCTCGACGGGCTGGTCGTCGGGCGGACACTGAAGGGCATCCATGGCACGCTCCAGGCGTGAGTCGATGTTCCATGCGTCGGCGGCGTCGAGTTTGTCCTGAAGTTCGGCTTGCCGGGCGATGAGGGCCTCCATCTTGTCGGGGTCCTCGAGTACTTCGGGGTCGGCGAACGCTTCGTTGACCTTGTCGAATTCGGCCAGAAGGTCCATGACCGGCTGTACGCCTTCGCGCACTATCTCCACGACGGTCTTGCTGGGGTCGAGGTGGGGTTCCTGCTCGAGGTATCCTACGGAGTAGCCCGGAGCGAACACTACTTCGCCTTGGTATTCCTTGTCGATGCCTGCGATGATCTTCAGCAGCGATGACTTACCGGAGCCGTTGAGACCGATGATGCCGATTTTCGCGCCGTAGAAGAACGACAGGTAGATGTCTTTGAGCACTTGTTTCTGGGGCGGGTAGATTTTGCTCACGCCCACCATTGAGAATATTATTTTCTTGTCGTCAGCCATTATACTGATAGGTTGATGGTTGAGGTTTTAAGGTTCGACTAACGGGATTGTGATACCGC
>CAMWZB010000197.1 GCA_947178655.1 uncultured Porphyromonadaceae bacterium | reverse complement strand
AGGTGAAGCTGAAGCTCTGTGCATCCGAGGCGGCGAGTACTTTAGAGGAAGAGACCGATACGTACACTGTGCGTCCGTCGTTCTTGTTCCAGTTTCCGGCCGAGAACGTGAGAGTGTATTGGCGGTTGGCTTCGAGGTCGGGCACTTCAAGTACGGTCACGCTGTTGTTGAACGAACCGGGCCAGCGGAGAAGCAGCATTTCGGGAGTTCCGCTTGATGCTGCATATGCGCTGCGGATAGTGCCGCCGCTTGGCCAGCTCTTCGGATTGCCGTCAGTGTCGACACAGTACCAGGGAGCCTGTGCGTTTTGTCCGGCTGTCTGATTGGTGAACACGTCAGCGAGCAGATTGACGGCTTCTTCGTCTGATGCTACTGTGGCGTACGGCTCTGCCGGACTGCCGGCCCATGCGGGCACCGAAGCGCTGACTGCGGCACCGCCCATGACTGCCGCGGCAATCAGGGCCATTAATTGTTTACTCATAGGTTTGCGTTTAATTAATGATGAATTAAGGGTATTTGATTTATGGATTTTTTTAAGTGGAATCAAGGTATTGTTTACAAGGCCCAAAGTTAGCAATTTATTTTGAAATAACAAAATCGCAGGAAAATTCTACATCCACCTGCGTTATGTCGGTGCCGAGGGCAGCGTCCCGATTATGGAAATCAAGACGCTGAGTGCCTGCGAAGGCTGGGTGTGCTGCGTACTGAATGTCGGGCTACGTGGTTTCTCTGAATGCTTTCAGGAAATCCGCCACCACGAACGTACTCCCTCCCACGAATACCGTGTCTCCGGGAGCGGCGGCGGATTCTGCCGCCATGAAAGCGGCTTCAACGGTGTCATGTGAAGTGCCTGATATGCCGTGGCGCAAGGCCTCGGCAGCAGTGTCGGAAGCCGCTCGTCCGCGTGCAACCGACGGGGTGGCGAAGTAGTAGACGGCATTTCGGGGCCACTGTTCTACGATGGCGCTCACATCTTTGTCATTGACGAATCCGAGCACTGCATGGAGCCGTCCTTTGTCGGCAATCTCCTGCAGCTGAGGGCCGAGGTGCGTCCAGCCGCCGACGTTGTGGCCCGTATCACAGATTATCCTCACGGGCTCTTTACGCACCTCCATCCATCGACCCATCAGACCGGTGAGCCGGCATACTCGTGCGAAGCCTTCGCGCACACTGTGTGCGTCGATTTTCGTGAATTTCTCTGCAAGGATTTCGACGGCAGTGAGAATTGTCGCTGCATTCTCCGGCTGACACAGGCCGCAGAGTTGGCCGCGGATATCGCCCCAGCGTGTGCCACGATAGATGATATGGTCGGCATGATTCTCAAAGCTGCTATAAGGAAGTCGGTCCTGTGCGAAGGTGACGGGGGCCTCCTGCCGGGCGGCAGTGTCGGCGAATACGTTGCGTACGTCACCATCAGCACGGCCGATGACAATCGGTATGTGCGGCTTTATGATGCCTGCTTTCTCGTGTGCTATCTCAGTCTCGGTGTGGCCCAGCAGGGCGGTGTGGTCGAGTGATATGTTGGTGATGACGCACAGGTCAGGGCTGACTATGTTGGTGCAGTCGAGCCGTCCGCCGAGGCCGGTCTCTATGACGGCCACATCAGCGTCGCAGTCGACGAAGTACTTGAAAGCCATGATGGTGGTCAGCTCGAAGAAGGTCGGATGCAGTGCGGTCAGAGCCGGAGTGCGCCGGTATTCGTCAACGAAGTCAATTACGGCCTGTTCGGATATCATCTCCCCGTCCACGCGTATGCGCTCGCGGAAGTCAAGCAGATGTGGCGATGTGTACAACGCCGTGCGGTAGCCTGCGGAGCGGAGTATGGCTGCCATAGTGTGCGCAGAACTTCCTTTTCCGTTGGTCCCGGCCACGTGGATGACAGAGCGCAGCCGGCGGTGTGGGTCACCCCAGTGGCGTGCGAGGGCGAGGGTAGTGTCGAGTCCGGGTTTATATGCTCCTGCTCCGAGATTCTGGAACATAGGCACCTGTGAGAACAGGAAGTCGAGCGTTTCCTGATAGTTCATTTGGCGTTCAGAATATGAGCCATCCGATTAGTCCGGAGGCTATGATGATGAGTATGGGATGGATTTTCGTAAATAGTGCCAGCGGAAGGGCCACGGCTGCAAGGAGGATGCTTTTCACCATCTCGGGAGTCGTCGTGCCGAAGTTCTGCTCGTTCATGAGCAGCAGGGCGGCCGAAGCGATAAGACCGACGACTACCGGGCGCAGACCGGCGAACACACCGCGGATAGCCGGGCTTTCCCGATGCCGGGCTATATAGTGTCCGGCATAGCGCACCAGAATGAAGGACGGAAGCACCACCACAAGTGTGCAAAGTATTGAGCCGAGGATGCCATAGATAGGCGATGCGAAAGCCTCCGATGACTGGGCCGGAGCTACATATCCTATATAGGTCGCCGAGTTGATGCCAATCGGACCCGGAGTCATCTGCGAGATGGCCACGATGTCAGTGAACATCTGCCTGGTGACCCAACCGGGTGACACTATCTCGTTTTCGATAAGCGCAAGCATGGCATAGCCTCCGCCGAATCCGAAGAAACCTATCTTCAGATAGCTCCATATGAGACGTAGGTATATCATCGTGATGAATCTGATTCGTTAGATTTGTCTGATGCATGAAGACGGCGGTGCGTGCGAGTGGCCATCAGCCATCCGATTAAGCCGCCGAGCACTATATAGACAATCGGATTAGACACAACGGGCCACTTCGACCATATCAGAAGCGCCACCGCTATTGGTATCCATGCGGTCTTTAGCCCTATGCCGGCCGAACGGGCTGACGTGAACACGGGTGCCACGATGAGTGCGACCACTACAGGGCGTATGCCCTTGAAGATGGCCGTGAGCGTGGGATTGGACGTGATGGCTTCGGGCGTGAGGAACATCGCTATGAGCAGAATTATCAGAAACGACGGAGTGATGGTGCCAATCGCCGATGCTGTCGCGCCTTTGAGACCGCGTAGTTTGTCGCCGACGACTACGGATATATTCACTGCGAGAATCCCCGGCATCGACTGTGCCACCGCAAGCAGGTCAAGAA
>CAMWZB010000196.1 GCA_947178655.1 uncultured Porphyromonadaceae bacterium | reverse complement strand
GTATCAGTATGATGGTGAGCAGATAGGCCATCGGGTCGTTGCTGCCGCTCTCAAGCTCGAGCATAGGGCCGAGGCGGTGCTTGAGCATGATTTTCTGCGACCGTAGTATGTTGAAAACCGAAGCTGAGTCGGTCGACGACATCGTCGCGGCGAGCAGCATCGCCGTGACGGGTGTGAACGTCACACCGGCTCCTACCGATCCTGAGATCAGCCAGACGAATGCGCCTGTGATGAGGGTAGTCAGCAGAACTCCTGCTGTAGAGAGCGACAGTCCGGGCCACAGTACCGGGCGGATAGCCTTGATTTTGGTGTCAAGGCCGCCCGAGAACAGAATGATGCACAGTGCTGCCATGCCTATGTCCTGTGCTGTGTGGACGTCATCGAATTCTATGCCTGCGCCGTCTGTGCCGAACATCATGCCGGCAAGGAGGAACATGAGCAGCGTGGGCACGCCGAAGCGGTATCCCGTCTTTGACAGGAGGATGCTGAACAGAAGGAGCAGCGATCCGGCCAGAAGGAGGATTTCTATCGAGATGTTCATAAGGTGATGATGCGGTCTGTTGCGGCTAATATCTGGGGCAGTACTGCCCGCTGTCCGTCGTTGACGATTTCGGTCAGTTCAGGGCGATGCTCGAGCGGGTCCGGTTCGAAGTGCTGAGCCTTGATGCGTGCGCGCACCTGGTCGGCAGTAAGGCCGTTGCGGCGCATCACGCGTTGTATGCGGACGTCTTCCGGTGCTGTCACTCGCCATTCGGCGTCGGTCATGCGGTTCAGTCCGCTTTGGAAGAATATGGCCGTCTCTACAAAGACCGCATCGCCCGTGTGGCTGCTGTGCCACTGAGCCAGGCGTGCGCGCACGGCTCCGTGCACGATGTCGTTCAGAGCGGCGAGTTTAGCGGCATCGGCGAATACGATTGATGCCATCAGGCGCCGGTCGATGACACCGTCGTGCACCACTTCTTCGGAGATGTCGCTGCGCAGGCGGTCGTGTATGGCCCGGTCAGAGTCCATGATGTCGCGGGCCTCGCAGTCGCAGTCGAATACCGGGTAGCCGAGCGTGCGGAGCACCCGGCAGACTACCGATTTGCCGGATCCGATGCCGCCTGTGACGGCTATTAGTTGTGGAGTAGTCGTCATCATGATGGCAGGAAATATCAGTGACGTTCGATGATGTATTCGGCGCTGTCGGCTGAAAGGTGGACGTTGCGGAACTTGTCCGACACGTTCTTCACCGTCAGGCGCACTTTGCCCGTTGAGGTGTTGACGTTGCGGTAGTCGGCCACTACGCGGAAGCGTGGGTCGCCGGCTTTGTAGTCGGTCATGGATACCATATAGAACACGTCCACTTGCGCCGGGAAGGTGATGAGTTTCACATTGGAGGGTACGTTGACAGGCTCGACCACCACTTTGCGGCTCTTGAATATCAGCGGCTCGATTTCGAATGTGATGTCTATGCTGTCGGGCACCACGCGTGAGTTGGATGGTCCGATGAGCTTCACCTTGCGTGTGACTGTGTGGTCGAGTCCGAGGTAGCGGATGGGCTCGGTCGACACGGCACGGATGTTCTCGGGCAGGACGTCGTTGGCCATGTATACTTTCACGGAGTCGGCCGACAGTCGCGGCCGTCCGACCAGCGATGACTGCGGACCGGCAGTGACGCGGAAGTCCGGAGTCACGGGCAGCCTGTAGCCCTCGTGTGTGGTGAAGGGTATCAGCAGCGAGTCGGGGTAGACCACGCTGACCTGCGAGGCTCCTGTGGCAGTGCGGATAAGCCCTTTGAGGTCGCCCGATGTCAGATGGAGCGCCTTGCCTGCGATGTACGCACGGAAGTCGATGTTCACTGTCGGTGTGCTTCCTACCGACATCTTCAGCAGTCGGGTCCCTTTCAGGGTGAGGGTCGCGCTGAGCGCTTCCGGGCCGGTCGATATGAGCGTCACCGAGTCAGGTACATGAGTGAAACGCACCGGCATACGGACGTCGAACTGCTCCTCTTCGTTGAGCGACATGACGCCCCAGAGAATCAGAGAGATGAGCGTAAAAAGCAGAAACATCATCACATCACGTCCGCGGGGCGAACGCAATGCGATGATGCAGCGTCTAGCTATGTCTTTCAACGATGCCACGACACGGGCATTAGTCGGTGTGCCGGAGATTACTTGCCGGGGTTTTTGTCTCCGCTTTCCTGTGCGGCCTGATTGGCGTCCTCAGCAGAGGGGTATACGGAACCTTTGTCCACACGGAGGCTGACACCGTTGGCTACTTCTACGATGAAGAAGTTTTCGCGAACTTCCTTGATTGTGCCGTATATGCCGCCGGCGGTCACAATCTTGCTGCCGCGGTCGAGGCTGTCACGGAATTTCTTGATTTCTTTCTGACGCTTCTGCTGGGGACGGATCATAAAGAAATAGAAAATCACGAAGAGGGCTACAATCATAAGGATGCTGCCCATGCTGCTGCCGGCACCTTGTGCCTGGAGGAGAATGAAATTCGGTGTCATCATATTGTCTGGTAGTGTTTGTATTGTCTGTTAATGTGAGAATGTGCCGTAGCATCCCTTGCTGTATAACAACCGGAGGCTACTGCTTGTTGATGATGCCCTCTTTGTTGAGCATCTTGATGATGGAGAAAAGCACACCGTTGATGAACTGGCCGCTGCGTGCCGTACTGTAGTCGTTGGCTATCTCGATGTATTCGTTCAGTGTCACCGGCACGGGTATCGAGGGATAGTTCACTATCTCGGCGATGGCCGTGGTGAGGATGACTATGTCCATGAATGCCAGACGCTCCGAGTCCCACTGTTCGGGATTGATGAAGCTGTCAATCCACTGGCGGTACTTCTCGCGGTTGTTGACCACGTACTCGAAGAGTTCAGCTCCGAAGGTCTCGTCGTCGCGGTTCATAAACTTGGGCAGAAGCTGTATCTCGCCGGTAGCCTGAGGCTTGTCGTTGCTGTTGTCGGGCTCTTCGCCTTCGGCCTGGGGTGCGGCGTAGGAGCGGCGGATGGTCTTGAGGACGAATGTGCTCATGATGGCCAGGTCGTCGTTCCAGTACACGGACTTGGTCTCCAGC
>CAMWZB010000195.1 GCA_947178655.1 uncultured Porphyromonadaceae bacterium | reverse complement strand
GTGGGATGCGGATATATCTGCCTCCTTCGTCGCGGTGGCTGTGGACCGACATCAGCCATCGGCCTGAAAGGTCGCGGAAGAGCATGCCGTGACCGTGGTCGGGAGGGGTGATCGGCTCGGCCTGCTGAGTCCACGGGCCGGCGAGCGTGCCGCTTTCGGAGTAAGCCACGCCCTGTGTGTAGACGTTGTAGATCCAGCTTGTCCATATCATGCCGAGGCGGCCGGTGTCGGTCCGGAAGAGCCAGGGGCCGTCAGTGACGCGGTTCGGCACGATTGTGCCTTCGAGATTCTCGCGGCTCCATGGCGATGCGCTGGCCTTGAACATGAGTTCAGGCTCGCCCACCGGTCCGCTGAGGTCGTCTTTGAGTTGTATTCGCTCCATGGTTCCGTCCCAGTTCGATATCCACTCGCCGCAGAACACCATGTACGGCTTGCCATCGGTGTCGGTCCAGAAGGTGCCGTCGAGTGTGGGGCGGTCAGCCGGAAGATAGTCGTTGTCGGCAATAGGACGGTATGGGCCTTCGGGTACGTCGCTGACCATGATGTGACTCGCCCGCCGGGGAAGGTCCATGCCCTTGAATGTGCCGGTGGTGATGGCATCGTTGGTGAATGTGGCGAAGCAGTAATACTTGCCATTATAGTTATGAAGCTCAGCGGCCCATATCTGGGGATTGGAGCCCATCCATGATGTGGTATCAGGCTCGATGAGGCTGTACGGACCGGTCCATCGGTCGAGGTTGTCGCTGACCCACAGGCGTCCGCCGGTACCGGTCATATAGTACATGGCCGACGCGGAGTCTGCCAGAATGCAGGGATCGCTGAGCAGTATGGAGTCGCGCGGACAGTCGGTGCGGAAGCCCGGAAGGCGTCGTGAATCAAGGTCGTTGGCCTCAGGTCCGGATGATGAAGATGATGTGCATGCGGCTGTCACGCCGAGGAGGAGAGCTGCGGCAGAAAGTGCGGTGAGTTTTTTCATTAGTGTTAAAAGTTATTTTTTGAGGTCGGTATCGGTATAACGGAATCACTCCCTCGCGAATTGTATGGCCTCGAGGAGAAATTCGATTTTCACAGATGAGTAGCCTCGTTCGGTCAAAATTCTTTGCCTGGTTAGAATTTTTTTTTAACTTTGCAAAGTCTCTTGAGATTGTCATGACTTTTATGTAAAAGTGGCTGGACTTTTTCTTTAAAGTTATTAATGTTCAGTGACCTTTGCGAGATGTGACTTGTTAAATAAAAGACAATATAACCGCCTATAAGATTCACTTTCTTAGCACATCTGATATAGATAATACTGAATCATTATGAGAAAAATACTATTCCTGCTGTTTGCGTCGGGGCTGTGCGCAATGGCCACTGCCGGCAGTCGTGTGATTGAAAATCCGGATTACACCATGTCGTCGTCCATCGCTTTCGGGATAACGAAAGCAGAGTTGACCGATACGGCCACACGGGTGAGCGCCGATATCTACGGGCATCCGGGCTGGTGGGTCAGAGCCGGGTCGAATTTTGCACTGAAAGGCACCCGGACCGGCCATGTGTACAAAATGACGAGACTGGAAGGGATGCCCGTCGGTGAGAAGGTCTATCTACCCGACTCAGCGTATATAAGTGTCACGTTCGTGTTTCCGCCACTTGCTCCGGCCGACAGCGTTGTGGACTTTTCTGAGGAGATGGATGACCCTTCTGCAAGCTGGAGAGTATCGGGCCTGCAGCTTGGCGCTCAGCCCGATGGAATCAAGACTCACATCACCGGACGGCTCGAAGGGCGTCCTGAAGTATCATGGCTGGTCCTCAGTCCGTCTTTCAGCGATATAAGGGTGAACAAGTCACTGATAGTGCCTGTGCGCAACGGCCGCTTCGACTATACGCTCACTGCTGACGAGACTGAGATGTATGAGTTAGTGCCGGGCGCAGATATGCTTAATGGCTCGTGGAGAATGTATCGCTTCTTCTCCGAAGGAGCCGACGTGCGCGTGGACGTCGACGACAGGACGGCGCAGAACGTATTCGGCGGCCCACTGACTGAGCACTACAACCGACAGAAGAACAGGGAGAACCTTCCCATTGCCGAATCACGTCTCGAAGCCATTTATGATTCTCTCGAGAGCTCCCGCGAGTTCTATACGCCCGAGTACTATGCGTTGATGGATGCGTTCACTGCCGGCGGCGATATGCCGCAGGCCAGGCGCGACTCGCTCTATAGTCAGGAGAAGCGCCTGGTTGAGAGCGACAGTATGTACAGCAAGGCGGGCAAGGAATGGCAGGCTCTGTCAGCTCGTGTGTATGCCGAGTCGGACAGCATTAGAGATGAGTTCATAAAGAATGATACTACTCTTGTCGGACTCTATATGATATATTATAAGAAGACGTTCCCGAATCGGAATGTGCCGAACGCTCAATCTGAATTAGAAAAACTGCTTAGCGTCTTTTCGGAAGTCTATAAGGACCGTTTTCCCGACCACAGCTATACTAAAGCATTGTCGGAGCTCTGCGTAGCGGAGCGTGCCGAACCCGGTCGCAAGGTCCCCGACTTTACGGCCGCAGACATTGACGGCAGCGAACACCGCTTGTCGAGTCTTATCAAAGACCGTGTGGCGCTGGTCGACCTGTGGGCATCCTGGTGTGGGCCGTGTCGCAGACACTCCATAGCCATGATTCCGGTCTATGAGAAATGGAAAGACAGCGGCTTCACGGTGGTCGGAGTAGCTCGCGAGAGTATAGACACTGATGCCATGCTGAAAGCGATAGAGCATGACGGATATCCGTGGAAGAACCTTGTGGAGCTGAACGATCAGGGAAAAATCTGGGAGAAATACGGCGTCGCCGGTGCGGGCGGACTGATGGTCCTTGTAGACAGAGACGGTACAGTCGTAGCCCTCAATCCTACGGCGGAGGAAGTCGAGGCATATCTGGAGAGTCAGCTGAAATAGCGCCCTAAGCGGATACACACTTCTGTTGACGCTCCTGTTGACAATCGTTCTTTATAGTGGCGGAAAAATATGGATTTGTGCTTCTCGATATAAATTCGTAAATTTCCTCTAAGAAAGCCAATGCCGGGACTATCTTTGTGAGGGAAAA
>CAMWZB010000194.1 GCA_947178655.1 uncultured Porphyromonadaceae bacterium | reverse complement strand
GTCTGGGATTGCCGATGCCGGCGACGGCGAGCACGGAGTCGTCAGATGTAAGCCAGTCAAGATACGGCACGCCGGTGGCGATTTCGGGAAAGACGGGGCTCAGGGGCCTGTAAGCGAAGTGAGAGAAGTAGAGGTGCTGCGAGGGAAAGAGGTTGTAGTCCTTTGTCACCAGGCTGTAGTCCAGGGGGCGGAGCTGGTCGGGGCATTTGGCCACGACTACGATGTCGGCGCGGTTGATGCCGCGTGCGGGCTCTCGCAGGCGGCCGTATGGCAGCATGGCGTCTTCCGAGAGGGGATGGTTGTACTCTGTTATGACTATCGATACAGCAGGCTTTACGTAGCGGTGCTGGAAGGCGTCGTCAAGTATTATCAGGTCGATATTCGGATTCAGACGCATCAGTTCGCGTATGCCGAACACACGGTCCTCGCACACGGCCACGATGACTTCTCCGTTGAATTTATGGTAAATCTGATACGATTCGTCGCCTATGTCGCGCGGCATGGATGTGCGTCCGGCAATGATGAATCCCTTGGTGCTGCGTTTGTATCCCCGGCTCAGGACGGCTACCCGTCGAGTCTTGCGGAACGATTCCACCAGATATTCCACGTGAGGAGTCTTTCCGGTGCCCCCCACGGCGATGTTGCCTACGGTGATGACGGGTACGTCGAACTCTACCTCGCGCAGTACGTTCCAGTCGAAGCATTTGTTGCGCAGCCAGGTGATGCCTCCGTAGATTTTCGAACAGGGCATCAGGGCTATACGGGCAAGTAGCGAACGTCGTTTCATCGTGTCGTTGCGTGCGAAATATCCGGGGTGATTTTTATTCTATGACGATTTCTTCCATGCGAGCCTGCATCGGGTTCATCTCACGCAGGCGCTTGACGAAGTACAGGTATTCGAGCGTGCTCTCGTCCAGAGGCATTTCCATCTCGAGTCCTCCGGATTCGCGGAGTATCTTTTCCCATACGTTCTCGTCGATTATGGGATAGGCTACGGTTTCGGATGTATTCATGCCCAGATGTTCGGCCATTGCTTCCACGGTGGAACGGAGCGACCCCAGACGGTCAACCAGACCGAGCTGCACTGCTCGTCCGCCGGTCCATACACGTCCTTCAGCGATGGCTTTGACGGAGTCCTGCGACATTCCGCGTCCTTCTGCCACACGGGAGGTGAAGAGTTCGTAGATGTTCTCCACGCTCTTCTGCATGGCTGCGTGCTGTTCGGGGGTCATGGGCTGTGTTAAGCTGATGCCGGTTGCATTCGGATTGGTCTGTACGGTCGAGAAATTGACGCCGAGTTTGTCGGTGACGAGTCCGCTGAGGTCCGGAATCATGCCGAATACGCCTATCGAGCCTGTGAGAGTGGTCCGGTCGGCGAAAATGCTGTCAGCTCCACAGCTGATGTAGTAGCCTCCGGATGCGGCATAGTCACCCATGGACACAAACAGAGGCTTGTGCTTGCTTTTGAAATACTGGAGCGCTTCCCATATCTGCTCCGATGCGAATGCGCTGCCTCCGGGAGAGTTCACGCGGAACACGAGTCCGGCAACGTCCTTGTCTTCGGCGAGGCTTATGATGTCATCCACGACGGTCTTGCCGACGATGCCTTCTGATCCGGCATCCACGATATCACCTGTGGCGTAGTATACGGCGATGTGCCTCTTCTCGGTGCTGAAACTGAATTTCGACGAGTTGGCCGACAGGTAGTCGGCAGGACTTACCAGCCGAAGGTCGTCATCCAAGTCCAGGTCGGTGAGGTCACGAAGATGGTTTTCCACCTCACGCTCGTAGGCCAGCTCGTCAGCGAGTCCTGTCTCAACGAAGAACGACGCCTCGCGGGTCGCTATCATCTGTGGCGCGAGAATGTACACCGAGTCGACGGGCATGCCGGAGTTGTCGGAGATAGTTTCGGCGACATAGTTCCAGATAGAGTCGCAGTATTGCTGCATCTGTAGTCTTGCAGGCTCGCTCATCGATGTGAGCACGTATGGCTCGACTGCGCTTTTGAATGTACCGACTTTGATGATCTGCATCTTCACGCCTGCTTTGTCCAGCAGTCCTTTGAAGAAGGGAGTCGAGCCCCCCACGCCGTGGATGTCAATCGAGCCTACGGGGTTGAGGTAACACTCGTCGGCAGTCGATGCCACCAGATAGTCGCCTTGCGAATATGAGTCACCGTATGCCACGACCCATTTGCCGGAGCCTTTGAATGTTTCTATCGCCTGAACGAGTTCCTCGCGGGAGGCGGTGCCCATGGCCGCTCCGTCGCACTTGATATATACACCTTCGATGCGGTCGTCATCGGCCGCGCCACGCAGCGACTTGAGCATGTCCTCAAGAGTCATGGCCTTGGAGTCAATATTCCGGATGAACTGCATGAACGGGCGAGCCGTTGTGCGCTCGGCAATTTCTCCGGCCAGATTGAAATAGAGAATTGAGCGTTTCTCGACTTTTACGGCAGAGTCACCGGCTTTGCCTATCGAATAGCCGATCATAATCATTCCGCAAAAGAAAAGCACAGCAGCCGACAGCCACAGCCCGGTCATTGTGCCCAGCACAGAGATGAAAAAACGTTTAAGCATCTGATTGTCTTATATCGTTATGATAAATATCTTGTTATAAATGGCTTATGGCACGCGGCTGAGCCGGCATGCGTGGCACGGACCCGGCGGCGAGACATATTCTCCACAAAGTTAACATTTTATTATCGTAGCGACAAATTTTTTTTACATCTTTAAAGTCCGGTAGAACGTTACAAATTTGCATACACGACTATAAATTGCTAATTTTGCACAAATTTCTAAGTTTCTAAGTAAAGATGGAAAACATCAAAGTTGTAACCAAAGGAGTATACGGCACTGTCAGCAGTGACGCTATCGAAGCCCTTGCACCCGAAGGCAAGGCCGCATTGGAAACTCTTATCTCGGGCACCGGCGCCGGCAATGATTTTCTGGGCTGGGTCCGTCTCCCTCTCGAAATCACTGAAGAGCACCTGAATGACATCAACGAGACAGCAGCACGTCTGCGCGAAAGCTGCGACACAGTCGTGGCCATCGGTATCGGCGGCTCGTATCTCGGAGCAAAGGCAGTCATCGAAGCTCTCAGCGGATC
>CAMWZB010000193.1 GCA_947178655.1 uncultured Porphyromonadaceae bacterium | reverse complement strand
GGCCATACGCGCGAGACTGTCATCTCCGACTTCGAAGGCTACCGTCTCAGTCCCGATGGCTCGAAGATACTCCTTTGGAGAGAGTCGAAGCCTGTCTACCGTCGCTCGTTCACGGCGGAGTACTACGTCTATGAGGTGCGCTCGCGCCTGCTGCGTCCGCTCTCCAAGGAGCATCCGCGACAGCAGGAACCGGTGTTTTCGCCCGACTCGCGCATGGTGGCCTTTGTGGTCGATAATAACATATACGCCGCCAAACTCGACTATGGCACCGAAGTGCCCGTCACTGATGATGGCTGTCCCGGGCGCATCATCAATGGTGCCACCGACTGGACCTATGAGGAGGAGTTCAGTGTCACGTCTCTCATGGCATGGGCGCCTGACAACAGCACCCTCTGCTATGTGCGCTTCGACGAGAGCGAGGTGCCGATGTACACCATGCCTGTCTATGCCGGCACCTGCATGCCGCAGGAGCAGTACGAGTACTATCCCGGCGTGATGTCGTACAAGTACCCTGTAGCCGGTCAGCCCAATTCGTCCGTGTCGCTCCACAGCTACGACGTACAGACCCGCAAGACCAAGCGTCTTGACATCCCCGGCTCGGCAGCTTATTATATTCCGCGCATAGCCTACGGAGCCGAACCCACACAGCTGATGGTGTCGACTCTCAACCGTGACCAGAACCGCTTCGAGCTCTTCGTGGCAAATCCACAGTCGACCGTCGCACGGTCAGTGTACACCGAGGAGTCAAAGGCCTGGATTGAGCCGGAGGTATACACGACACTGTCATACAATAAGACGGGATTCGTCGTGGCGTCATCGCGCAGCGGCTACACGCGCTACAGCCAGTACACCTACGCCGGCTCGAAAGTGCTCGACATATCGCAGCCCGACTGCGACGCCACAGACTACTATGGCAGTGATGCCGCCGGCAACCACTACTGGCAGGCCGCCGCTCCGCGTCCGATGGACCGCACTATATACCGCATCGACCGCAAGGGCGTCCGCACAGCTGTCAGCGCCGTCAGCGGCACGTCGTCGGCTGTATTCGCCCCACAGTGCACGGCCATGCTTCTCACACACAGTTCTGTCGACAAGGTCCCTGTCACCACCCTCTGCAAGGCCGACGGAAAGACCATCCGTACCGTGACTGACAATAAGCAACTTGCCGACCATGCGGCATCGTTGCCTCGTGTGACCAAGGAATTTGTCAAGGTGCCGGGCGACGGAGGCCTTGAGTTCAACGGCTATATAGTCAAGCCGGCATCATTTGATCCTTCGCGTCGTTATCCTGTCGTCATGAGCCAGTACAGCGGCCCCGGCTCGCAGCAGGTGCTCGACCGGTGGACACTTGACTGGGAGCAGTATTTTGCAGCCAATGGCTTCGTGATAGTCTGTGTCGACGGTCGCGGGACGGGCGGACGCGGCACCGATTTCCGGTATGCCG
This sequence comes from uncultured Porphyromonadaceae bacterium, assembly GCA_947178655.1. The sequence continues at coordinate 1,672 of CAMWZB010000193.1, read as the reverse complement.
TCTATAAGAATCTCGGTCACTATGAGACTATCGATCAGCTCGCCGCCGCACGATACGCCGCATCGCTTCCATATGCCGACCCTGCTAAAATCGGTATCTACGGATGGAGCTACGGCGGCTATCAGTCGCTCATGTGCGCATCTGCCGACGGAAGTCCGTATGCAGCTGCTGTCGCAGTCGCTCCCGTCACAGACTGGCGCTACTATGACACCGTATACACCGAGCGCTACATGCTCACGCCCCAGCAGAACGAGCATGGCTACAACACATCATCCGCCATCGGCCGCGCGCTGCATCTGGCGTGTCCGCTGCTGATCATGTACGGGACTGCCGATGACAACGTACACCCGGCAAACTCTCTCCAGTATGTCTCCACGCTTCAGAGTGCCGGCATCCTCTGCGACATGCTCGTTTTCCCGCAGATGAATCACTCCATCAACGGCTGCAATGCCCGTCAGGCTGTCTATGGCCGTATGTTCAACTTCTTTGTCGACAAACTGAAATGACCGATACAAATAAAGACGGTATGGGCGAACTCGTCCGTATCGAATATGTCCTCCGTGGGCTGTGGCTCAACTGGGCCGCCGCTTTCGGTGCCATATCTCTGCCTCTGCTGGCCGGACTCTTCGTCCCCCGCATATGGCTTCCGTTCATATGTCTCATGTGTGGCTACTTCATCTCAGCGAAGATGCGCAGCGACATTTCGTCGGGCATCAGTTCGTGCTCCATCCTGCTGCGGGTGGCAGCCCGTGTGCTGATTCTCTCGGCCGTGGCCATGTTCATAGTGGTCATCCTCTGCACTGACTGGCTCGTCCCGACAGTCATACACCTCGACCTGTACAACAGCGAGATACCATTTGTGACGTGTCTGGTCGTATTCCCCATCGTGGTTCTGTGCAGCTCGCTGACGCTTCTTTTCGGTCTCGGCACAAGCGGAGCGCGTGATTCTCAGCGACGCAACGGTCTCTATGCCGGCGACAGTATCGTGGCCACACTGTACTACCGCGACTCCAAGTATCAGCTCACCGTGCTCCTGATCGTTTCTCTCGCTCTTGGCGTAGTGGAATACTGGTACTATTTCGCCCGCTACATCAATACCGATCTCAATAATCCCGACCGGTTCTTCTTCAACTACCTGCCCATCACCGTGTACGTTCTGTCGCTTCTATTCATGACGGCTCGCTACCGCTCGCTGATGTCCATCTACACTTCTTTCGAAGCTCTCAATCCCTCTTACATAGGTTCGACTATCGTCCGCTTTCTGATATTCCGTGACAACGACCTGCTTCTCCGCCAGCTTGAATCCGGGCTGTGGGATACTCCGGCCGAGACGGTCGTGGGCCGCTGTCGTGCAGTGCCGGAGCATCAGGCCGAGGAACTCTTTCACGAAATAACCGGCATTGACGGCGCCAATCTCCGTTACTGCTATACGAACGACGGTTTCGCCCGTGGCTCGAACATAGTTCACTATGCCGTGTTCACCGTTGACAATGACATCCCTGAGGAACTGAAAGACCGGACTACGTTCTTCAACACATATATGCTTGACTCGGCTCTCCGCTCCAATTCCCTCTCGCCCACGCTGGCCAACGAACTTTATCGCAGCCACACCATCACCATGGCGTGGAAAACCTATGACCGGAACGGACGCCGTCTGTATCCGGTGAAGAAC
>CAMWZB010000192.1 GCA_947178655.1 uncultured Porphyromonadaceae bacterium | reverse complement strand
ATTTAATTGGCATGGCGATTTCGTATATCATCCTGCATTGGAGAATGAACCTTACGAAGAAGGATGGGATGAATTTATTTTTGATGTCAAAGACGTTGAAGAAAAATACTATCTTTCAGAGAAAGTCAAAAACTATGTCCTTGCGCCCGGTACCAAAAATTTCAGAACATCTACCGAAACCGATTTGGACGTGGCACGTCCTTTGCTTCAATCGATGCACAAAATGCATCGGGCTGGTGTCGATAACTATGTCACACATAAAGGACGTATTCGTAAACTTACCCCTCGTGAGTGTCTGCGTTTAATGGGATTCAAAGATTCCTTTCAAATTGTCGTGTCTGACACTTCGATGTATCAGCAAGCTGGTAACAGTATAGTTGTAGATGTACTTATTGCTTTACTGAAACAACTCGATATTACCAAATACGGAGAACCTATATCATGAAAATAGACGGTCAAAACTTCAACTTCGTTGATACGCTCAACTCATCAATTACTGTTCCTGATTGCTTTGTGAAAAGAGGTTCTAAAATTGGTGGCGGCAACGGTGAAGCTAAATTATATATTGCTCCAAAGGGAATTATGTATCCCTTCTTTGGGAACGAGGGTTTCCATGCCAAGTGTTTCCTTTTAAAAAGCGACATTATTTCATATATGAACGCTTTGCATTCGGAATATCTACATCCGTCGCAGCCATATAGAGCCGCCGAACAAATGCCCGAACTTTGGAAAGAACGAATGAATACCATTCAATCTCTTCCGGAGGTTATCGAGTTCACCGTTCATTCGCAAGACCAAATTGTGGGTGATAGAGGTTATGTTAGTTCAAAAGATTTTGGCTACCAACTTATCCGAGAGATTTCATTACCTTTGGTCAGCTACATTTCAGTAATGCAACTTATTGACCCGACAGGAAGCACAATCTATTATTGGAAGCTTTTTGCTGATTTCGATGCCATATCCGATAAGAAAGAAGCTCTTGTTTATACTTATGGTAAGAAAGGCGAAAAAATCGAACCGCAGCCTAAACCGAAAGAAATCACTCGACAAGCTGAGATTCGTCGTGCCCGTCAAGGACAGGGGCTATATCGCGAGAAACTTCTCGTTGATTGCCCTTTCTGTCCCATTACCATGATTAATGATGAGCGATTGCTGATTGCAAGTCATATCAAGCCTTGGGCGGTTGCTTCCGATAAGGAGAAAATTGACCACAAGAACGGCTTCATGCTGTCGCCTCTATACGATAAACTGTTTGACCGTGGATTCATGACATTTTCGGAAGATCGCAAAATCGTTTTATCCAACTGGATTTCCCCTGCTAATAAGAAAAGGATAGGCGTTGTTGACGGTCAGTTCGTTCAGATGCTTCCTCTTGACGAAGAACGCCAGGCATATATGAATTTCCACCGCACGTCTGTATTTAAAGGATAGCAAACAGTAATCTGCGGGCACTCTATGGTGATAATGTTGAATAGACGTTATATTGACAGGGGCGTTTAATCTGTGACTTTCCATGGTGCATTTTTGTGGTGCTGATTTTATAGAATTTTCCTTCCTTAAATATTTGCACGGGCAGAGGATTTTTTGTACTTTTGTGGGCTGATTTTCCGCAATAGGCTTGACGAAGTCGGAGCTGAAGAGATATAGCTCTGCGCCTCAGCGGGTTAACTATTCAAGTAACATTACAGAATGTACGTAATCGTAGAAATCCAGGGACAGCAGTTCAAGGCAGAAAAGGACAAATTCCTTTATGTGCACTACCTGGGTGAAAATGTAAAGAACGGCGACACAGTAGAGTTCGACCGCGTTCTTCTTGCCGACAATGACGGCGAAGTTAAAGTTGGTGCACCCCTCGTTGAAGGCGCTAAGGTTGTTTGCGAAGTTGCAACAGACCTCGTCAAGGGTGACAAAGTGATCGTTTTCAAGAAAAAACGTCGCAACGGATACCGCCGCAAGAACGGTCACCGTCAGTACTTCACCAAGGTTGTCATCAAGGACATCCTCGCTTAATCCATCTGTCTCACTCCTAATTAATCACAAGAACACACTATGGCACATAAAAAAGGCGTCGGTAGTTCTAAGAACGGCCGTGAGTCAGAAAGCAAACGACTCGGCGTAAAAATCTTCGGCGGCCAGTTCGCCAAAGCAGGCAACATCATCAAGCGTCAGCGTGGTACCGTACACCATCCCGGCCTCAACGTAGGTATCGGCAAGGACCACACTCTCTACGCTCTCGTGAACGGTACTGTACAGTTCACCGAAGGACGCAATGGTCGCAAGTTTATCAACATCCTCCCAGTAGCCGAAGCATAAGCGCGGCACTTAGGAAGGCATAACCTTATAGCCGACAGGTGCCGTAAAGAGCGCCTGTCGGCTTGATTTATATACGCATGAAAAAATATCTGTTTATTGCACTGTCCGTGATGTCGGCGCTCCACGCAGCCGCCTGGAGCCAGAAAGGACATGATACGGTGGCATATATCGCCGAGTGTCACTTCACTCCGGCCACTGCCGACTCTGTGGCATATATCCTTGACGGAAAATCGCCCGTATATTGGGCCAACTGGCTCGATAATGCAAGCCATACCCCTCCGTACGCCTACACCAAGACATGGCACTACAAGAATATCGACGAAGGAGTCCCCTATGAGGACGTTCCGCTTAATCCTAAGGGCGATGTCGTGACTGCCATCCGCGAGCAAATAGCCATACTCGCTGACTCGGTGTCCACCAAAGGACAGAAAGAGCTCGCGATGAAGATACTCATACACTGTGTGGGTGATATGCACCAGCCCATGCACATGGGTCATTTGTCCGATTTGGGCGGCAACAAGACTAAAGTGCGCTACTTCGATCGCGATACCAATCTGCACTCCATCTGGGACGGCTCGCTGATGAATTCGGGTCACGCATGGACCTATACGGAATGGCAGAATCAGCTTGACCGGCTTTCTGCCGGGCAGGAAGCTGTCGAGACTGCCGGTAATGTGGACGACTGGGCACGTCAGACATACGAAATCGCCACTCGCGTCTATAATTACTTCCCGCAGGGCGCCAAAGTGTCGTACAACGAAATAGCCGCATGGACTCCCACCATCGAGCAGCAGCTCCTGCGTGGCGGCCTGAGACTGGCTCGTATACTGAAC
>CAMWZB010000191.1 GCA_947178655.1 uncultured Porphyromonadaceae bacterium | reverse complement strand
GCCCAGGCGCGGCATGATTCTGCTTATGGCATTCGTCCTCGGAGCCGGCATCCCGGCAGCGCTTCTCTTCCTTCGCCGCACGGTTTTCCCGCGATTCTCGGACAAAGACGAACTTTCAAAACTCACAAACGTACCTGTCATCGGCGAAATATGCCACGTAAAGCCTGACGAGATATGCTCCAACGGACTTGCGGTAGAGAAAGGCGCCAACAGTCCCGCTTCGGAACTTTTCAGACTCCTCCGCAGCAACATATCATTCACCAAGGCAGGCCGTGACGGACGGGTGATACTCGTCACGTCAACCGTATCGGGCGAAGGCAAGACATTCATATCCGCCAACCTGGCCATGACATACGTGCTCATGGGCAAACGCGTGGCTGTCGTCGGCCTTGACCTGCGCCGTCCTATGCTCGCCCACAGCTTCGGACTCTCGAACCGCACAGGTGTGACCACATACCTCTCCGGCCAGGAAACCGACCTGAGAAAGCTCATCATACAGAGCAAACTTAGCCCGGACCTCTACATACTCCCGGCAGGACCCGTGCCTCCGAATCCCAACGAGCTGCTCCTGTCAGACAACATGGCCAAGATGATAGCCGAGCTGCGGTACGAATTCGACTACGTCATCATCGACTCGGCCCCCGTAGGAGTCATTTCCGACACATTCCTCATCACCCGCCATACAGACATGCAACTCTTCGTGGCCCGCGCCAACTACTCGACCAAGAAGAGCCTCAGTGTGCTTCACGAATCTGTCGCCGCAGGAAAACTTCCCTCTGTCTACATCGTGCTCAACGGCGTCAACATCACTTCGAACTCCTATCTCTACCGCCGCTACGGCTACTACTCAAGCTCAAGCAAGAACCGCAAAGCATACGGCTACGGATACTCCAGCAGCCACGAGACATCGGCAGCCGGAGATAAATCCACAAAATAGCCACGAACATCCGACATCATCACAGCCCCCTGACGCTTCAGATTGGCAGCGTCAGGGGGCTGCCATATACGGTTGACAGCACTTCCGCCCGGCTCGTTGCGACCATATCCGGCATCTATAATCCATTGACTAATCCATTGACTATGAATATATATTTTGGAAAGTGAAAAAAAATTCGTAACTTTGCGGCCTCAACCAGATTGACGTTCTCTTATTCATGGACAATAATCACCAGGAAATTGATTTGCTTTTTGAGGTAAGTTGGGAAGTCTGCAATAAAATAGGCGGTATCTACACGGTGCTGTCAAGCAAGGCGAAAACTCTCAAAGAGCGTTATAAAGACCGCTTCATCTTTATAGGACCCGATGTATGGAGCGAAGACAACCCTTCACCATATTTCATAGAAACACCTTCGCTGCTCAAAGCATGGGCAAAAAAGGCGATGCTCCCTGACGGTGTAGATGTGCGTGTAGGACGCTGGGACGTCCCGGGCAAGCCTATGGCAGTGCTCGTGAAGTTCGATGGCATGTACCGCACCAAAGACGAAGCATATACCCGGATGTGGAATCTCTACAGCGTGGATTCGCTCCACGCATACGGCGACTACGACGAAGGATGCGCCTTCGGACGCGCTGCCGCCGAGGTGATAGAGAGTCTTATCATGTATTTCAAGGCAGACCCCTCTCATGTCGCCGCACTCTTCGACGAGTGGACAACAGCCATGGGACTGCTCACCCTCAAAGCTGACATGCCGCGAGTGGCCACTATATTCACCACACACGCCACGAGCATAGGCCGCAGCATATGCGGCAACGGCAAGCCCCTCTACGATCAGCTTCACAACTACAACGGCGACCAGATGGCCGATGAGCTGAACATGCAGTCGAAACACTCGCTCGAAAAGGCTGCGGCACTTAATTCTGACGCATTCACCACCGTCAGCGAAGTGACCGCCGACGAAGCCGAGCAGCTGCTGGGACGCCGACCGCTGGTGACCCCCAACGGCTTCGAGCCTGACTTCGTACCTGCCCGCAGAGCATACACAAAGGCTCGCGAAGCGGCGCGCAAGCGCATTTTCGAGGTGGCTTCGACCCTTACCGGAATCGAATTCGGCGACGACACCTTCGTCGTGGCCACATCGGGCCGCTGCGAATACCGCAACAAAGGCATCGACGTATATCTTGACGCACTCCGCCGCGTAGCCGACCTTCATCCCTCCCGCAGAATTCTGGCATTCGTGCTGGTGCCCGCATGGGAAGCCGGCTACCGCCCCGAACTCGCGCTCCGGATGGCCGAAAGCAACCACCGCGGACTCCCCGACCCTATCATCACACACAACCTGCACAACACCGACAGCGACCCCATCTATAACCGCATCCGCCAGATCGGATTCGGAGACGGCGAACTGTCAGGCGTATCCGTAATATATGTGCCCTGCTATCTGAATGGCAACGACGGAGTGTTCGGACAGACCTACTACCAGCTCCTGCCCGGCCTCGACCTCACAGTCTTTGCCTCCTACTACGAACCATGGGGATACACCCCCCACGAAAGTGTGGCCTTCGGCGTACCGACCGTCACAACAACTCTCGCCGGATTCGGACGATGGGTGCTCTCCTTCGAGCCGAACCCCACCTTCGATAACTGCGGAGTGGAAATCGTGAACCGCACCGACCACAACTATGGCGAGTCCGTCGAGTCAATAGCATCCAAGATACTTGATGCATCGGCGCTTGATGCCGCCGCACAGAAGAAGGCACGTGCCGCCGCTCAAGCCACGGCAGCCCGAGCCACATGGACAGATTTCATCAAGTACTACTACGAGGCATTCGACACCGCAGCTCTTGCTGCGTCGGAAGCCGCATCCGGAAAATAAAACCGGGCATCAAAGATTTAGAAAATATTAATAGAAAACATATGAAACTTTCTGTAAGTAACACCAACGCCCCCGTATGGCGTGACATTACTGTAAAATCTGAGCTCCCCTCTCAGCTCAAACCGCTGGAGACTCTCGCCAAGAACCTGTGGTGGGTGTGGAACAGCGAAGCAAAAGCCCTCTTCCGCTCCATTGACCCCGACATGTGGCGCAAAACGGGCGAAAACCCCGTAATCCTCATCCAGAATCTCACCTCCGAACGCGTTAGCGAGCTCATGGCTGACAAGGCATTCATGGCCGATCTCAACCGCGTATACGCTGACTTCCTCGAATACATGGCCAAGCCCATGCGCAAGGATGTGCCCTCGGTGTCGTACTTCTCGATGGAATACGGTCTGTGCA
>CAMWZB010000190.1 GCA_947178655.1 uncultured Porphyromonadaceae bacterium | reverse complement strand
AAGGCTCCGGCCGGCCCGATGCCTCTGGCCCCGGAAGTTCCCGAAGAAGTGGGGCCGCGCAAGTCAGTGCCCGAACACCATGCCGAAGAATCGCGCCAACCGCAGCCGGCTGATAACGAAGCGCCTGACAGCAGCCTCTCCGACCTGCGCCGCGCCATAGTGTGGGGCGAGATTCTACAGCCTAAATTCCGCCAATAATAATCTAAAACATACACCCGCAATCAAGCAAAAACGGGATAAAATCTGAATATACCATGTCTTTCAATTTTCTGACGGCTGAAGAAGCAGCCGAAATGATTCAAAATGGAGCAACCATAGGCCTTTCGGGCTTCACGGCCCCGGGCACGCCCAAGTCCATCACCGAGGCTCTTGCAAAAAAAGCCGAGCGAGAGCATGAAGCGGGACGTCCGTTCAAGGTCAACATGTTCACCGGAGCATCGACAAGCGACCACGTGGACGGCGTGCTCTCACGAGCCAACGCTTACAACATGCGAGCCCCGTATCAGAACGTACCCGACCTGCGCAAGCGCATCAACTCGCATGACTGCCACTACTTCGACCGCCACCTGTCGGAAATGGCTCAGGAAGTGCGCTACGGCACGTACGGTGACTTCGACTTCGCCATCATCGAAGCCGCTGACATCAACGACAAGGGCGAGATTGTGCTCGGCTGCGGCGTGGGCAACGTGGCCACATATGCCGCCATGGCCAAGCATATCTTCATAGAACTGAACGACAAACTGCCCAAGGCCCTCTACGGCATGCACGACGTGTACATGCCTCTCGACCCGCCCTACCGCCGCGAGATTCCAATCTATGCCGCAAACGACCGCATCGGCTCGCCCGTGCTGAAGGTCGACCCGTCGAAAATCGCAGGCATCGTCCGCACCAGCTCTTACGACGGCGTGAAGCCCTTCACCGCTCCCGACGAAGTGTCGGCCCTGATAGGCAAGAATGTGGTGAACTTCCTCGTGGGCGAATACCGCGCCGGACGTCTGCCCAAAGAATTCCTGCCGCTGCAGTCAGGCGTGGGCAACGTGGCCAATGCCGTACTCTATGACCTGGGCGAAAGCACCGAGCTCCCCAACTTCATGATGTACACCGAGGTGATTCAGGACGCTGTGCTCGAGCTGCTCAAGAAGGGCAAGTGCACATTCGCGTCTACCTGCTCGATGACCTTCTCGGACGACACGGAGAAAAAACTCTTCGCCGACATGGACTTCTTCCATGACAAAATCCTGATGCGTCCGGCTGAAATATCTAACAATCCCGAGGTAATCCGCCGCATAGGCGTCATAGCCATGAACACCGCCCTCGAAGCCGACCTCTTCGGCAGCGTGAACTCCACCCACGTGCTGGGCACCCGCATGATGAACGGCATCGGCGGCTCGGGCGACTTCACCCGCAACGCATACCTGTCGATATTCTCGTGCCCGTCAGTGAGCAAAGGCGGTCTGATAAGCAACATCGTCCCGATGGTAGCCCACCCCGACCACTCGGAGCACTCCGTCGACATCCTCGTCACAGACCAGGGCGTGGCCGACCTGCGCCACAAAGATCCGGTGGAACGCGCACGCGAAATCATCAACAACTGCGCGCACCCCGACTACCGTCCGCTGCTGAACGACTATCTGAACCTCGGCACACGGGGTCAGACGCCCCACACGCTCAAGGCCGCATTCGCCTTCCACAACGCATTCAGCGACACGGGCGACATGCGAAACGCCGACTATTCAAAATACATTTGAATCTAAGAGCGTTTATCTATACACAGATACATTTCCAAGCGAGGGTGTGTCGGCCTGCCGGCGCACCCTCTAATGATACAGCGCACTCCAATGAAACAGAACTTCGGCACGAAAATCACTGATTTCTTCATCAATTACTTCTCCTTCTCCGGACAACTCGTGTCGCAGGCAGAAGCAGAAAAGGCCATTCGCGAGGGTGTCTCGTTCAAAGGCACGAATATCGTCATCCTCATTCTGGCCATATTCATAGCGTCGCTCGGACTGAACACCAACTCGACTGCGGTGATTATCGGCGCGATGTTGATTTCTCCGCTGATGGGCCCAATCATCGGCATCGGACTCGGAGTGGGCATACACGACTTCCCGCTGCTGAAACGATGTCTGCGCAATCTGGTGATGGCGGCAGGCTTCTCGGTCATCACATCGACACTATACTTCCTCATATCCCCGGTGAACGAACAGCACAGCGAACTACTGGCACGCACCTCGCCCACCATCTACGATGTGCTGATAGGATTCGTCGGAGGCGGCGCCGGCATCGTGGCGCTGGGAAGCACCAACAAAGGAAACGTAATACCCGGCGTGGCCATAGCCACAGCCCTCATGCCTCCCCTGTGCACCGCCGGCTACGGACTGGCCACATGGCAGATGAACTACTTCTTCGGAGCCCTTTACCTGTTCATAATCAACTCGATATACATAGCTTTCGCCACCTTCATCGGTGTGAAGCTGATGAAGTACAAGGGCATTAACGATGCCGACGACGCTCGGGCACGGCGCGTACGCCGCATAGTCTACTCGCTGGCCATACTGACAATGCTGCCGAGCATCTACCTTACATACAACATGCTCACACAGAGCCGCTATCAGGCCAATGCCGACCGCTTCATAGCCGACGAATGCAACTTCCCCGACACTCAGGTGCTCAGCCGCAAGATATTCAGCGAACACGGCGAGCGATGTCTGCAGATGACGCTCATCGGACGCTCCCTCCCCCTCGACTCTCTGCGGCTGGCGCTCTCGGCCAAACTGAAATTCTATGGCCTGCAGGGCACAAAACTGGTATTCATCCAGGGCAACGACGGTTCTCAGCAGGCCAGCGTACAGAGTTCCTCGGCCGATGACATCTTCCGTCTGGCTCAGAACACCATCACGCGCCAGCAGTCAACCATCGACTCTCTGCGGAGCGTCATAGCCAACAACGCCACCACACAGGAGGCGTCGATAAGCATATCGCCCGAACTCAAGGTGATATTCCCAACTGTCTCCGAAATCGGCATCGCACGCACCGTTTTCACCATGCCGGCCGACACCGCACACTCCGACACAGCCACTGTGGCGATGGTAAAGACCTCCAAGCCGCTCTCAAAGCCCGAACACGAAAAACTCGAGAAATACCTCGAAGCCCGTCTCGGCTCCAAGCGCGTCAGAGTGGTGAACATATAGCCGTACAATAATGGCCCGGACTGAAACCCCGGGCCATTATTGTGTCTGTGCAAAATCTCTGTTGAAGAGATA
>CAMWZB010000189.1 GCA_947178655.1 uncultured Porphyromonadaceae bacterium | reverse complement strand
ACCTCAGTCTGGTGGTGGACGCCGACGACAATCTGATAGCGCTTGGTATCTCGATGCCGTCGCTGTCGCAGGCTCTGCGCAAGAGCAACGGACGTCTGCTTCCCTTCGGCTGGTATCATCTGCTGAGGGCTATCCGGGGCCACAGCGACGTAGTGGACCTGCTGCTGGTGGCTGTTAAGCCCGAATACCAGAGCAAGGGAGTGAACGCGCTGATTTTCGCGGAGCTTATTCCGAGGTATATCGCCAACGGGTATAAGTTCGCCGAGAGCAACGTAGAACTTGAAGGCAATGGAAATGTGCAGAAACAGTGGGAGTACTTCGAGCGTCGCCAGCATCGTCGCCGTCGTGCTTTCGTGAAAGAGCTTTAAGGAACGCGCTCTTAAGAGCCGGTTCGAGGAGCCGGCCATACGACTGAAAGGACCTGTCGGATAAGTGAGAGCTTGTCTGACGGGCCTTTGCTTATTCAAGGTCGGCCGGTATACGCCTTGCGCGGACGGCGAAGACGAGCGTGATGGCGGCCAGGACGGTCATGACGGAGGCTGTGGAGTGCATGATGTCGCCCATGCCTACGATAGGTGCCGCGATGGCTCCGAAGATGTATCCGACGATGCCGAGAACAGCCGAAGCTGCACCTGCGACTGCTTTGCCTTCGTTCATGGCCAGAGTGTTGGTGACGGTGAATATCATGCCCAGGGCGAACAGCATGGGCAGGAGCAGGAGTTCGTAAGCCCAAAAGTTGTCGATGCACCACAGAGCCACGCTGAGAATCAAGACTGACGACATGAGGAGTATTGCTCCGGCAAGTCCGGCGTTCTTAAGAGGCTTGAAGCGCAGCGCTGTCATCGAGCCTGCCGCCACGAACAGTGAATTCGCCCCTATGTACAGACCGAAGTGCGACGGCGAGAGCCCGAAGTGGGTCTGCATGATGAAAGGGGCTGACGACATGTAGGCGAACAGGAGGCCAAGAGCCGAGCCTTTGAAGAGGGCGTGAATCATGAACCGTCGGTTGCGCAGCAGTGCCGGGTAGTTGGAGAAATTTTGCAGTACTGTTGTGGCCGGCCTTGCGCTTGCCGGGAGAGTTTCCTTGAGTTTTGGGGCTATGCACAGAAGGATGACAGCGAAAGCGATGAGAACGACGAATATGCCTTTCCAGTCGAATTTTTCTGATATGAAACCACCGATGACAGGCGCGCTTGCGGGTGCGAAACCGTTGATAGCTCCCATTACGGCCATGGCTTTGGCGAGTTTTCGGCCGCCGTACACGTCGGCAGGTATGGTGCGAGCCAGGAAGTATCCGCCGGAAGCGCCTATGCCTTGTAGAAAGCGGCATGCGAGGAAGAAGTGTATGGTAGGGGAGAAGATGCTGACTGTGGCCGCTGCGATGAAGAAGATGATGGATGCGGTCAGGACAGGCTTGCGTCCATAGTGGAAGCTGACAGGTCCAAGTAATATCTGTCCGATGCCGAGTCCGAGCATGCCCATGGTGAGACCGAGCTGCACCTCGGGTACGGAACAGTCGAAGTAGTGCCGCATGGAGGGGAGCGACGGTGTGTACATGTCGTTGACAAATGAGCCGAATGCGCTCAGGCCGGCGAGATATAGGACGAGGAAGGTGAAGTTGACCGCAACGGCGGGCGGGGGTGTTGTAGACGGTTTCATGAAGATATAACAAACCTAAACTGCGAAACGGTCGACGCAGCAGGTATAAAAAAAGTCCCGGCGCATTTCGACAACGTGCGAGGACCTAAGCCAAGAGGCATTTTGATTTTTCAGTTGTTCTACAGTGTAATCACAACAATTAATGTAGAGATTATATCATACTTACTTGTACTTGATTACTCCGCATTTCGTGACACGGTGGTCGACTGTCATCACGACGTTGACCGTTGTGCCATATATGCCTTAGCTTAGATCTTGGTTGAATACGTAAATAATAATCGGTCTAAGATAATGCATCGGCGTAATAAAGCGATACAAAAGTACGGTTTATTTTGAAATTGTGCAAATCTATAACATTAAGCGGTTTTGTGTTAATGTTTTTTAACAGGGACGAACTATGGCAATCCGACCACGCGGATGGTCTGTATGGGATTCGCGGGGTCGTTGGTTATCAGAGAAATGCGTGCGTTGAGGATGTCGCCGGGGAGCGCCCGGGGATCAATGGTGACGGTTATGGTGGCAGTGTGTCCCTTGCGGATGCTGTAGGAGTCAGCGGAGACAGCCACGCCGGGGTCCTGTGTGTAGATCCGACGGATTTTGAGGTCCTTTTTGCCGTTATTTGTCAGAGTGCATGTCAGCACGGGACTGCCGGTGTATGCAGAGAGCCGGTCGAAGTCAATGGTCGTTTTGTCGAGTCGGGCTGAGGGTGCCTTATCGAGGTCTTTTTGAGAGAGAGAAGAGAAGTCCTCATTGACGATGGTGACCACGGGAACTGTGCAAAAGCTGTCGGCTGCGCGGTCGGGGCGGATGGTGACGGAGTCGTTGACTACGCCGTAGAGAGGGCATTTGGCTGTGCGGACGTAGAATATGAATGAGAATTGTTGGCCCGGCGGAACTTCGGCGGGCTCGGCTGACGCTTCGATATACTCCGGGAGGTCTGCGATAGTGGGGCGGATGGTGTCTGTGGAGCCGTTGTAGCCGTCAAGGAATGCGGTGCGCATCTGTCCTTTAAGGATTTCGCCCGTCATTACGACTCCTTTGGCGAGCCTCAGACCGTCGGTGCACGCGGCGGGATAGCGCTGTGCGACGGTGGCCGGAGAGCCGACGACTATGCCTTTGATGTACAGTTTGTCAGGCTTGGAACTGTCGGAGAACTGTATGGATACAGTCTTGGTGAACGATCCGGGGCGTCCGGCAGGGTCGTAGCTTACATGTACTCGGCCGGTGTCGCCCGGAGCGACTGGCGTGCGGTCGTAGACGGGTGAGGTGCACCCGCATGAGCTGCGTGCTGCGGTGATGGACAGTGGCTCGGATGATGTGTTGACGTACAGAAAGTCGCACGAAACGGGGCCGAGGTCCTCGTCGAAGGCTCCGAAGTTGTGGGTTGTCTCGAGCCACTTGGCCGACGGTCCGGCAAATGCGGCGGCAGTGGTGAGAATGGTGCAGAGTGTGATGAATTTTCGTAGCATGATGCAAATTTACGGATTTTCGTGGACGTGAGGGCGCTTTTTCTGCAATATGTTTAAAGGGCTCCCAATCTATTGTAGAACAAGCTCTTCGGCGGCATGGTTCGGTGGTGTGGGCGGTGCAGGTTTCCCCACGGCGGGGAAAGTGTGGAAG
>CAMWZB010000188.1 GCA_947178655.1 uncultured Porphyromonadaceae bacterium | reverse complement strand
CGCGTGAACTCTCCCTGCGCGAGCATCGATGTGCGCACGAACTGTTCATAATCGATTCCGAGTGCAGCCTGTACGGCCGCATCGACCTGACGCAGCCTGGTGATGGCTCCGGTTCGGTTGCCGTCGCATACAAGGCTTCGCTCGATGTCCTGGAATTTTCCGGAAGCCTTGTTTCTGGCTTTGCGGACACGCCATTCGGCAGTGTAGTCATGTCCGTCATTGCCCAGGAAGTCAAGAGTCACACACCCTTCGCCGCATCCGGCCCTCAGCAACTGACGCTGGTCGTTTGCACGGATGGCATCGAAGTCATCGGAGCGACCTGTGCCGAGGCGTGGTACTGTGCCGAAAAGTGCCAGGCATATAGCATCGAGGATGGTGGATTTTCCGGCTCCGGTCTCTCCGCATATCAAGAATACGTCGGAACTGCCGAGAGGCGAGGCATCAAAGTCGATTACAGCATCAGCTATTGATGCGATATTGTGGATGACGAGTCGTCTGAGTTTCATTGCTCACGCTTTTCGGATTCTACATTGGCAGTTGCCTGTGCAAACATGTCGGCGAGTTCGGAGTCGAACTCCCTGCCGTCGGACATGGCGTACATGCGTGCTATCTCTACGGGAGCGATAGTGCGCATGCGGTCGAAGTCGATTGAGCCACCATCTTGTCCGCCGGCATCAGCGGCTACCTCCTGACGGACCGCTTTGATGACGCAGATGTGAAGACCGGTGCCTTCACAGAGTGCCGCGGCACGGCTTCGGGCATCGGGTGGTACAGTCCCGTCATCAATCACCTGAAGCCGGACGAATGCCTCTTGATTCGGGTCGAGGCCGCGCAATGCCGCGACAGCGTCGTCCCATGAGCCAGGCCCGTCGACGGGTAATGTGAGCAGGGGTATTTGAGACGAAATAATCAGGCTTTCCACCGCAGGTTCGGCTCCGGCACATGATATGTCGACCACCGATATGAAGTGGTCATAGTTCTCGTCGAATCCCATCGGCATGGGCGAACCGCAATATCGGGCTGCCGGACTGCATGACTGAGCCTTGTGAATATGGCCGAGAGCAAGGTAGTCATAGCCTTCGCCGAGAGCAGGGAGACTGCATGTCTCGACCCCACCGATGATGACGTCGTCGGCCTCATGCCCGGAGCTGTCGCAGCCGGTGACAGGGAGGTGTGCCATCAGCACGAGCGGCTGCATCACGGATTCCTTCATCGATGTCGCCTCGTCGATGAGCCTTTGGAAGTAGTCTCCGGGCAGAAAGCGCGGATTGACGTAAGGGACAGCGGCGATTATACCTCGGCCGGGTATTGCGACGATGTTATGACGAAGATTATCAGTCGATACTGTGCCTATCATGTCGATGCCGACTGCATCCCACAGTGGATTGACAGCCTCATGACGGGTGGCGCTGTCGTGATTGCCTGCAGTCACGACAATTCGCAAATCAGGGCAACGCATCCTCAGGTCCATCATCTTGGATGCGAATAGGTTCTGGGCCTGAGCAGATGGCTGCGGCGTGTCGAATACGTCGCCTGACACGAGCAGCGCGTCGGCGTGTGCGGATTCCACGTAGCTTATGATGCAGTCAAGTATGGCTGAGGTCTCGGCCATGCGGTCGAAGTCGTAGAGGCGATGGCCGATATGCCAGTCTGATGTGTGTATGATGCGCATTTTTTGTACTCGGGAGTATTTTATGCTGGCGTTGCAGAGGGGGGAGAAGGATATGCTTCCTCGATACAAAGGTACTGCTATTTTGGCATAATCACAAACTGTGGCACAACAATTGCACAACTATGGTTGTTTAAAATATAAATTGTAAGTCAATAGAAATAATTCATCAACTACACTATATGAATTTCAATAATTTCACCATCAAATCGCAGGAGGCCATTCAGAAGGCAGTCGAAGTGACCCGCGGCGCCGGAGCTCAGTCGATAGAGCCTGTATGCCTCCTCAAAGGTGTGATAGACGAGGGAGAGTCCGTCGTGAAGTTCATCTTCCAGAAAATCGGTGCCAACCCCTCTATGGTCACTCGTCAGGTAGATGCCGAAATAGATGCTCTTCCGAAGGTGTCGGGTTCAGAACCTTATCTGAGCCGCACGTCGAATGATGTGCTTCAGCGCTCAATCGACGAGTCGAAGAAACTCGGCGATCAGTATGTGACTCTTGAAGCAATCCTTCTTGCGATATTTGAAATCAGTTCGCCCGCATCGACCATCCTCAAGGACGCCGGCCTCAACCGCAAGGAGATGCTTGCAGCCATTGAGGAACTGCGCAAAGGCAAGACGGCGACAGACCAAAGTGCCGAAGATACGTACAACGCTCTGTCGAAGTATGCCGTGAACCTTAACGAACGCGCCCGCTCAGGCAAACTCGATCCTGTCATCGGCCGAGACGAAGAGATTCGCCGCGTACTCCAGATTCTTAGCCGACGCACCAAGAACAATCCAATGCTCATCGGCGAGCCCGGTACCGGCAAAACAGCGATTGCTGAAGGTCTTGCCCAGCGCATCGTCCGAGGCGATGTGCCAGAGAATCTTCGCAGCAAGCAGATATATTCGCTCGACATGGGCGCCCTTGTGGCCGGAGCCAAGTACAAGGGCGAATTCGAAGAGCGCCTGAAGGCCATAGTCAACGAGGTGACATCTGCCGATGGAGAGATTATTCTTTTCATCGATGAAATCCACACACTCGTCGGCGCAGGCAAGGGCGAAGGTGCCATGGATGCCGCCAATATTCTCAAGCCGGCTCTTGCCCGTGGCGAACTCCGCAGCATCGGTGCCACCACTCTCGACGAGTATCAGAAGTATTTCGAGAAGGACAAGGCTCTCGAGCGAAGGTTCCAGAAGGTGATGGTCGATGAGCCTGACGAGAATGCCGCTATTGCTATACTCCGAGGACTCAAGGAACGCTATGAGAACCATCACAAGGTACGTATCCGCGATGAGGCGATTGTCGCCGCTGTCCAGCTCTCTGAACGCTATATAACTGATCGCTTTTTGCCCGATAAGGCAATCGACCTTGTTGATGAGGCCGCCGCGAAACTCAAACTCGAAATAGACTCTGTGCCTCAGGCTCTCGACGATATCACCCGACGCATAGCTCAGAAGGAAATCGAGCGCGAAGCCATGAAGCGCGAAGGCGAGAAGGATAGAGTAGAGCAGATTGAACGCGAGATAGCCGAACTCCGCGAAGAAGAGAACTCCTATACTGCAAAGTGGAAGGCCGAGCGTGAACTGATAGCCCGCATACAGCAGAACAAGATTGACATCGAGCAGCTTAACTT
>CAMWZB010000187.1 GCA_947178655.1 uncultured Porphyromonadaceae bacterium | reverse complement strand
GTTCTCTACGCTTCTATGCGTATCGTTGGCGGTGTCACATATCCTGCGTGGAGCTACGACAACGGCTACGTGATGACTCGTGACTCTGAGACGCCCTATATCTATCGCGCCGAGAACGTCGGATTCGACGGATGTGACCCCTTCTTCAAGATTTCCGTGGCAAACAGGGATAACTGGGATCAGAAGTTCTGGTTCTTCCGTGACGCTGACGACGCAGGAAAGATGGTGCTCAATCAGTCAGGCGATATCAAGTGGCAGGTCGAAGGCACAGGCAACTACACTATTGAGGCCAACACGGCTACCAATGAAATCACCATAACCCGACTCCCCCTTTCAGACAAGCTGTATGTGGTGGGCGATGCATGTCTGACCGGCTGGGAAACAGACAAGGCTCCGGCTCTGATTCGTACGGATGCAGATACGCAGGTATATTCTGCCGTGCTCTATCTCGCTGACGGTGAGCGCTTCAAGTTCCTTTCGCAGCCTATGTGGGATCATGCAGAGTTCGCTGGCGCCTACGGAGCCACGCTGACCGACGGCAAACTTGCTCTCGCTTCGGGCATCAAGGACTGCTGGAAAGACGAGCACGAAGTATATCCGCAGATCACTCTCCCTGAAGCAGGCAACTACCTTGTTACTGTTGACATCGACAACATGGAGGCTTCTTTCGAGAAAGTGGAGTTTCAGGAAAATCCCGTGAAGTACACCTCGCTTACCATCGTAGGCGACGCTCTCGCATCGGGATGGTCGCTGGATGAAGGTGTGCTGATGACTCAGGACCCTCAGAATCCGCATATCTGCCAGGCTCTCAACGTGCCTATGGGCAATCCCGAGGCTCGCGCGGCAGTAGGTGAATATAAGATAACAACCGCTCCTAAGGCAGGATTTGATAATAGTGACGTATGGTACACCCGTGATGCCGA
Source organism: uncultured Porphyromonadaceae bacterium (assembly GCA_947178655.1). The sequence goes on along the minus strand of CAMWZB010000187.1, from coordinate 2,385 downwards.
AGATGCAGGCAAAATGGTGCTTGGCTCAGCTGACGACAACAAGTGGTCGGTTGATGAGCCGGGCTATTACAATATCTACGCCAATACGGTCGACAATACTATCCGTTCGGAGAAGGTCATTCCCGCCGGTATCGGTCTCGCTCCTGTCGCGGGTGACGGCGAAGCAGAGTACTATACGCTGCAGGGCATCCGCGTTGAACGTCCTGTCTCAGGACTGTACATAGTCCGTCAGGGCGGCAAGGTTGCTAAAGTATACGTAAAATAAGCGGGCAAGATTCCCGTTCGAATACGGCCGCATCTCTCAAGGGGAGGTGGGGCCGTTTTTTCGGTTCGCATCAGTCGGGGCATAGCAGTGTTGTCAGACAGCCCGTACATGCAAAAAAATCGAGCAGCCGGGAAGACGATTTCCGGCTGCTCGGGTATGTAGTCAATTCAATTTTGGATATCGTCAGCGGACGATGACTTTCGACGAAATGCCGTCGACACGGACGATGTACATGCCTGCCGGAACTTCGAGCGAAGGCATCAGCCGTCCTGAGAGGTCATAGACTTCAGCGCTGTCGAATGAGCCTGTGATGACGATGCGTCCGTCGGCTCCGTACACCTTGACTGCCTGCGGGTTGTCTCCGGAAATGATGCCGTCGACACCTGCCACGCCGGAGGTGGCGAATACGGCGAAGCCGTTGGCAGGCACATGCACGGTGGCATTGCCGGCATTGACTGTCAGCGAAGGCTCGAAGCCTGCCGAAGCGCAGATGAGCTTGGAGTTGGCGTCAGTGAGTTTCGATACGGATGCGGTGACGTTCATTCCGGCAGATACCGACGGATTGATGAATGCCACAATCTCGTCGTTGCCTTTAGAGAGGACCATGGTGCGCGGATTGCTGAACTTGCCCGAGCGCTGGGTGGCCTTGAAGGTGGCGTCGCGCGCGAATAGGGCGGGATTGTCCATGCGGAGATTGATGAGTGCGGCGTATGTGTCGTGGACGTACATGCGGTTGTCGTCGGCAAGCCACGAGTCCCAGTCTACAATCTTTTTATCGGTGTCGTTGCCTCCGTTGTTGTCCTTGGTGTTCTGGTCGTTGCCCAGTTCGCCGAACTGCCATACCATCTTGGGCCCCGGAGTGAGGAGCATCTGCACGGCTATGGACGCGAGGCGGTCTGCTGCTACGGCGGGGTCGGTCTTGACGTTGTCCTTGCCCCACTGGGTGACTTTGTAGTTCATGCGCTGCTCGTCGTGGCTTTCGGCGTATGCCACGGTGCTGAACTGCGGGCGTCCGCCGTCGTTGGAGGCATTGAAGCGGAAGAAGTTGAGGTCGCCGTCATCCCATCCCATGGCGTACTGGCAGGATGCTTCGTTGATGTTGGCCCACTGGAGCTGTCCGTCGATGCCAAGTTCTTTCTCTTCCTGCACGCCGGCGAGGAGCTCGTTGATGTGTATGCCTTTGGGCTTGACTGATTTGATGACACCGTGAAGGCGCTTCATGCGGTTGACACGGCTCGCGTTATATCCTTCTGTCCCCGATCCGTAGCTGTCGTTGTCGCCAAGGCCTTTTACGAGGTCGAAGCGGAATCCGTCGACGTTGTACTTCTCCATCCAGTAGCGCAGTGCGTCGTCCCACTGCTGCTGTACCAGCGGATTGTCCTGCTTCCAGTCGTTGAGTACGCTCCATGCGTGGGGTGCTGTGCGGTTATAGAATGGGTTGGAAGCGATGGGGTACATCTGATACCATGGGTGCAGGCCGTCGCTCTGGTTGAAAACGATGTCGAGAATGACGGCTATGCCGTTGCGGTGGCACTCCTCGATGAAGTCCTTGTAGTCCGTGGGCGAACCGTAGGCCTTGTCCGGAGCCATATAGAAGTTGGTGTTGTAGCCCCACGAGTCGTTTCCGTTGAACTCCATGATCGGCATCAGCTCTACAGCATTGAATCCGAGTTCCTTTATATAAGGAATCTTCTCGATGGCCTTGCTGACAGTGCCCCAGCCCATGGCTTTGCCGTCGAAGCCGGTGAAGTCGCGGAAGAGCATCTCGTAGACGACAAGATTGTCATGGTCAGGAATCGTGAAGTCAGAGAATGTATAGTTGTCTATGTCGCCGCGGTATACGGCAAGCATCACGTCTTTGACAGAATCGGTTCCGGGGTGTTTTGGGCCGTCAGGCCATGCGGAGCGTCTGAGAGTGCGGTCATTGTAGCAGTCGAGCACAAGATGGGCATATGGGTCGGCAACTTTGTAGTGCTCGTCCACATAGTAGTAGTACGAGTACCACTGGTCGTCGGCGAGACCGCTGACGGTGGTCCAGAAGTAACGGTTGCCTTCATAATCCTGCCAGTCCATCGCGTTTTTATCAAGAATCTGATAGTCGTCCCACGACGGCACAAGTG